>DASWLF010000130.1:0-7408 GCA_036396255.1 Desulfobaccales bacterium | reverse complement strand
TCACCACCGTTCCTGAGACGTTCAATTTTTTTCGTGGACAGATTAACTACTTGAAAGCTCAAGGCTTTGAGGTTCATGCGGTTTCGTCCGGTGGAGGTTCGCTCATAGAAATCGGAGAAAGAGAAGCAATAACCACCCACGCCATCGACATGACCCGGAAGATAGACCCTCTGAAAGACCTGATAGCCCTGGCCAAGTTGTACCGCCTCTTCAGAGGCATCAGGCCTGATATCGTGCATGCGAATACTCCCAAAGCCGGCCTCTTGGGGGTCCTGGCCGCCAGGCTGGCCCGGGTGCCGGTGGTGGTTTACGGAATGCGGGGGCTTCGTTTCGAAACGGGGGAAGGTTGGCGCCGGGGGATACTCTATTCAGCCGAGGCCCTGACCTGCCGCCTGGCTCATCGGGTAATCTGCAACAGTTTCTCCAATCGAAGCCGAGCCATATCCCTAGGGTTATGCCAGGAGGACAAAATCCGGGTCTTGGCCCAGGGGAGCAGCAATGGCGTGGATGCTGCCGGGCGCTTTAATCCACGAAACCTGCCTCCTACCATCAGACCACAGCTAAGAGACGATTATCAAATCCCGCCAGACGCCCTGGTGGTGGGTTATGTGGGCCGCATCGTCAGGGACAAGGGCATAGCCGAACTTGAAGGCGCCTGGCAGATTCTGAAAGACCGCTTTACCGATCTGTTCCTGCTCCTGGTTGGCCCCATTGAGAGCCACGACCCGGTGCCACCCCAGGTTTTGGACTCTTTCCAGAAAGACCCCAGGGTTCGCTTGGCTGGTCCGGTGAGGGAGACCGCGCCTTTTTACGCCGCCATGGATCTCCTGGTCTTGCCGTCCTACCGGGAGGGGTTGCCCAATACCCCCTTGGAGGCGGCCGCCATGGAATTGCCTGTGGTGGCCACCCGGGTGGATGGCTGCGTGGACGCAGTGGTGGATGGAGTAACGGGAATTTTGATACCGCCGCGGGATAGTGGGGCCCTGGCTGATGCCATAAGCCGGCTGCTGCAAGACCCGGAAGAGAGAAGGCAAATGGGGCTGGCCGGCCGCGAGCGGGTTTGCCGCGATTTCCGGCCCGAGCTCATCTGGCAGGCCCTGTACGAAAATTACCTGGATTTACTGAATTCCAAACAGGAACCTTTCCATTTCCCAAGCAAGTCCCGCCCATAACCTCGTCCCGATCAGGTCTCAAACCCTTCCTGCCAATCAAGCGCTGCCGCCGGCTCATGAAAACAAATACCGTCTTGTCCTGGACTACGCCGACGGCCCTAACCTAGATTTAAACAGATGTTCGTCGAGGATGGCCTGACCATGGGGGAACCTTGGGACAACTACTGCGAGTTGGTCACGAAGTACTACAGCGAGGAACTGGAGCGGCTGAAATCACGGCCAGGCTGGCTATACGTGAACTCTGGCGACAAAGGCACCGCCTATGTTGCTGATAAGATATGAAGCTCGGTCATCCCGGGAGTAACGGCAGTCATTCATCAATCCACTTCTCTTGCTCTAGTAGTCAAAGTTATAACCATGACCCTAACCGCCGGTGCCTCCTCCACCTTGATATTCATAAGCCCCAATATCCGGAGTGCCCTTAATGGAATTGCCTAATATATCGGTAGTCAGTCCGACATTTGTCCCGGCATTGATACACGGAGAGGATGATTTTAGACTGAAATCTGGAACCCAAGCGTAAGACTTGGTATAAGTATAGCCATCTGCCGAGGTATGCACGTCAGTTAAAATGGTGTTCACGTAATCCTTATAGGTAATGAGGGGCATCCCCATCTTTCCCAGTTCATCGGCAATCCAAGCTATCTGGTTGCTACTGAACCCACTTGCATTATCGTGGTGTGCTAAAACCACAATTCCTGCTCCAAGACTCATGGCGTGGACTGCAACCTGTCGCACTCGTTGCCGCACTGAATCCTCTGTGCCATCCGGCGATTTGAATATATTGGCATTGCAACAAGAGGTGTTAAAGATATTGAGGCTGCTTAGATAGTCGATATGGTTAGTAACTTGGTATCCTCTTGCTGCGGAAAATCCAGCGACATCCTTGAGCCATGCCTTGATGGAACCGTCTTGATTGCCACCGGGATAGGCAAAAATAGTGTTGCTCAACCTGAAATTGCTTCTGAGCCAAGTTTGCTCATCGAGTATAGGTTGGTAAAAACGGTAGGTAGTCTTATCCGGGGCCGGACTATATGGAACTGCCTGCGCCCCACCGGAGTCGGCCAGATAGGAGAGAGGTATCCATTCCTGGATGCCGGAAGTCGTACGGATAGTCCACCCCTTGCCAGCTGCGGAAGCCTTTAAAGTGGTAATGGTTTCCCCGCTTCGGATTGATTGTGTTACCCGGTTACCCACTTCATCACAAGATAAAAAAATCTGATTGCCCGCTATATCCACGTTGCAAGTGGGATTAGTGTTGGTTGAGGTAACGCTAAAGAGAGATGAGGCATTATAAACGTTATGGATACGACTATGATTGGACAGGTCCATGCCATCGCTAACAAGGCCCTGCAAAATAGTTATTTCTTCTGGCGTAACATCCCGCTGCACCCGTGTCTGCGCATCAGCGGAATTGATGAAGAAGGTGTGATGCTTGCCATAGGGAGCCAGGGCTGTCTCCCATTGGGAAGCATAAGCGACATCCTGGTCATCCTGACACATAACAAAATAGCCCACCCCGATAGGCCATTTGGTCCATTGGGGACTCTGCTCGATGATGTTGTGAGCACCAAGCCTATCATAAGTGGTTTTTTGGCTGGTATAACCATTTCCTGCTAGCAAACAATAATCTATGTCCCAAGTTCCAGCAACCTTGCCGATGTTTACCCGATTGCCCACAATAATACAATTGCGGACAGTTACGTTGGCTCTGGCATTTTTTACGTATATGGGCTGACCACTAAGACCCATCCCCCCGGTCAATGTACAGTTATATATACTTCCAGTCAGTCCCGTCCAAAAAATTGCGCTACCTGAACATTGTTGTATGATGCAATAAGAGACTGTAATAATATCGCTAGTACCGCTCACACTTATGCCCTGAACGTCAAACCCAGAGATATTGATATAACTTTTGCCATTGGTCCTGATGGCTCTTAGACCCGACGTGAACTTGGGCGGTGGCCCAGTTCCGTAAGGTCGCAAAGTGATAGGCCTACCATCCGCGCCGGAAGCCCCAATGCTCCAATCGACCATCCAAGTTGCACCTCTGGCAAAGTTCAAATAAACCATATACCCGGCATCCACGCGGTTTTTGATGGTGGTCCAGTTGATGCTGGACGTCAGCTTCCAGGGTGAACCAATGGAACCATCGCCGCTCACCGCTACCCGGGAATCGACATAATAATTGGCATCCGCTCCCCACCCCGGCCCCGCCAAGGCCAAAAGCAGAATGATGGCCAGGAAAAAACCAATGAGTCGTTTCATGTTTTTACCTCTCCAGCGCGCAACTGCCTTTGTTTAAACAAACTCAAAGATGATGAGGTGCGCCGCGCTTAGAGTAAATCCGGCGTATTTGATTTACGGTTTGCAGTAGTGCGGGTGGCCAATTATCTGATATAAACCTAAACCATGCTTTACCATGTCACCGAAGCTTGGTGTAGGGCGAAACCAGAGAACCTGGGACGGGACTCATAGCCGAACAGGTGGTTAGCCTTCCATCCGCGCCTAATCTCGCCCAGTCTAGGCGCGGGCTCCCAAGCACCCAAGTTAGAGCAGTCTTCAGGATCCTATCATTACTTAATCCAGACCACCTGTCAATTCTGACAGGCTCGTTGAAGGTCCTTGTTATTTTTTCCGGGATCGGAACAAATAAAAGGATAAAACCAAGGCCGCAATCAGCGCCCCGCCCATATCAAGGAGTACATCCGAAAATTTCCCGGTCCGGGATGGGTACAGCGACTGTCGCACTTCGTCCAGAAACCCTACTAGACAGGTCAGTATCAGCGACAACAAAATCGCCCGGATCGGATACATTGGCCACTGCCACCTACAGGCCCTCAGCCAGAAGGCCATAAGCAGGGCGTAGGCTATGATATGACCCGCCACCCGTACAATATGGTTCAACTCACTGGTAGGCACGAATTGGAGGAAAGTAAAGTATTTTTGAAGCTGGGCTATGAGAGACCAAGTATAAATCGCCGATCCCAACTCCCCGGACATAAAGAGGATAACTCCGCTCCACACGAGGGGCGGTAGCCATTGGGATAGCAACATCGAGGGCCTGGCGCGTGGTCTAGAAATGAGCAGCATGGAGGTGGAATTATCTCAATTGAGTTGCCCCCATTGGGGGACTATCCAGAGGATACTACTCTGCTTATTTTGACTGCCTACCCCCCAGGGGGGCAGGCCCGGCTGGCGAGCTCACTCTTACGGGACATGCATCTTAGGCGGCGGCACCCGCACCCCGGGCCGCGGCGGCAACGATTTTTCCCCTGCTTCGGTTCGTCCCAAAAGCCTTGGGGGTCCGTCCCCCAGGGCCAGAACCGCACTGCCCGGGACCGCGAAATTGATATTTTGGCCTCTCACCTGAAACGCGGCCACCCCCATCACCTGGCCTTTGAGATTGAGCACCGGACCACCGCTGGAGCCGGGAGAAATGGGGGCGGATATCTGGAGAAATTCCCCCCGGCCGCGAATGGTGCGGATTGCGGCTACCAGACCCTCGCTTACCGACTGTTCCAGACCCAGGGGGCTGCCCACCACCAGCACATGCTCTCCCACTTCCGGCCGACTGCCGGTTACCTGCAAGTAATGAGGGGTGCCTCCGGGGATATTAACCGACAATTTGACCAGATCTGTCCTCTTGTCTTCCGCCAGCACCGTGGTTAAGGGGTAAAGACCCCCTTTGGGTAATTTTATCTCAGCCCTGGCCACCCCGGCAATAACATGCCTGCTGGTGATGAGATGGCCATGGTCGCTTACGAAAAAACCGCTCCCCAACCGCATGACTTTGCCGTCCGCCTTGTACCCAATTATGGTGACCACTGCCGGCTGAATTCTTTTGATCAGTCCGGGCAGACTCTCTTGGGCCCGGGCCGGCCCGCTCCCCCAGCCGCACCAGCAGATGACCCCAATTGCTACACCTGCCAGAAGGCTAATCATGCCCCGGCGGCGCTGCATGCCGGCAATCACGGGGAAGTCTGGCAAAAGACCCTGCTCCATCACTACCTCTGAGGTTTTTCCTACTAATAACTTAGCAATAAGGTCTGAAAATAGCTACCCAGTCCTAAAAGATGGTCTCTTCTGCGGGCAGATCGACGAGAGAAGACCGCGATCCTGCGGTCCCCCTCCGCGGTTTCCTGTTTTCGGCTAAAATGAATAAGAATTGTCAATAATAGGATCTTGCAAAATTCAGTTTCAAAGGCAATTTTCCGCAGGCCGTCCTGAAATTGTCTTTGGTAGGACACCCGCCCCCGGGCGTCCTATATCGGCACCTGCCGCACGGCAGGTGTGGGTGCTCAGGCGAGACGCCTGTGCCACTAGCATTTTCATGACTTGGGTGGCACAGGCTTTCCAGCCTATGCCGGCGCGTCCTTTCTCCTGGCGTCCCCCGGTCAGCCACCGGAAGTTGACTTCATCTTGAGAGAAGTAATCTTTGCTGGTCACCCAATAAAAAGGCAGGGCCAGCTTTGGCCCTGCCTTGCAATCCATTGGTTAAATGCGACTAATTGTTGTGGGTCACTTTTTCTTGGCCAGCCCCGGAGGAGTTTTCTTGGTGGTACTGGTGCTGTCGCTGGCAGTACCCTGGCCCACCGTAAAGGACTGGCCCGCCACGGTGATGGAGCCGTTCCTCACCGTGCCGGGGGTGGGATTGGGGGCGACGCTGTAATAGACCGTGCCGTTGCCCTGGGCCGCGGTCACCTGGTCAATGGTGATCCAGGAAGCATTGCTCACTGCATTCCAACTGCAATCCGCCCTGGCGGTCACGGTGATGGTGGCGACCCCGCCCGCGTCGGTGAAGGACTGGCTGGTGGGCGAGATGCCATAGGAGCAGGCGGCTTGCGGAGAGTAGGCCAAGGTATATAAGCCAAAATTGACAGAATTATTACACTGGGAATAGGCAATTTTGAAAAACCCGCCTTGACCCCAGCCGGTCCCCCAGCTATTTTTTACCAAGAAGCACTGATTTACATCATCATAGCCCACGATTAAAACGGCGTGGGCCCCTGCATAGGTACCCGTGGCATAGGAGTAGACGCCCGAGACGTAACTGAAAAAATCTGAAAACACATTCATGGTGCTGACCAGGGGGCCGTAAGTGACCAGGGCGCTCTTGATAGCCTCCGCGTTAGGGGAGAGACATACATAGGACCAGGCGCCGATCTGGTAGGCGGCCTGCTGCCAACCGGCGGTGGCAGCAGAACAAGTGCCGTTGGTGGCAGTATAGTAGTAATCCATTTCCGGGGGCAGGCCGGTGTCTCGAATATAATTGGAAGCATTCCTGATATCACCGCCGCTGCAAGACCCTATTCCCGCGCAGGAAACCAGGATTTGCTCGGCAAAGTCCTCGTTCTGGTTGGGCAGGTTCTCCTGGATCAGGAAGTAGGACTCCAGGCCCGCGGTAGTGGCAAAGGCCCAGCAACTGGCGCAATTACCCTGGTTTTTGACCGGGGTCACGTAATTCATGCCGTTGTAACTCCGCCAGTCGAGGCTCGGGGTTAGTCCGGTGAGGGGGGGCTCCACGGAGAGAAAGGTATCAGTGGCTTTAACCTCGGGCTTGACCATTTTGGCCCGGTATTGCCTTAAATGGTCGGGCAACACCGACACCGAGGTTTCCCCCGCCACCCACTTGGCCTTCTTCTCCTTGATGGCCTTCTTGATGTCGTCCAATTCCGAGGCAAAGGCCAGGCCGTTGACGAACAGAAGCACGCAGATGGCCGCCGCGGCTGAAAATAATACCCTTGATAAGGCAGTCCTTTTCATCATGATGATCCCCTCGTTTCTGGTAGTTATCGGCACCTAAAAAATATTTTTTAATTTAGGTGCCCTAACTATGCGACGGGGTGAGGACTGAGTAAATCGGGGGATTACTGAATCCGGGCTTCCAAATTCCTGAAATTAGGCGGGGAATCGCCTAAGACTCCCGGCTGGCAAATCCCTAGATGGACCCCGGGTAAACTGGCGGTCTCATCTTAAGATATGCCCAGAAAAATATATTTAATTGATATCTCTTGGTTATTCCAGACGACTTATAATGTCAGAGGGCTCTTCACCAGGTGGGAGAGTAGAAGCATACTCATAGAAATTTTATTTTAGGTCAAGAATTGAATCCTGGTTCCCAAGCTCCTGCTTGGGAACCATCCTGTCTGCCAAGCTCCCGCTTGGCGAAGGTAATCAGGTAATTTCAATAGGTGGTGCGTATATAAAGATGTCCCCAAGCAGAGCTTGGGCTA
>DASWLF010000129.1:0-3022 GCA_036396255.1 Desulfobaccales bacterium | reverse complement strand
AGAGTACCAGGATTATGACGGCTACAAAGGGCTTCTCTCCTTTTACAGTCAAGGGTTCGACTCCTTCCTGCAGAAGGTGGTGGCCGCGGGGTTCTGCGAATTTTCCCGTTCCACCAGTGCTCCCTTCGGCGCCACCTGGTGCGAACTGCGGGTGGAAAAGAAGCGCCCGGTGCTGGTGGTGAACGCCGCGCCGCCCTTTCCCCACGCCACCGCCGAAATGTTGCTGTTGGAGGGTTGCCCCCATCAGGTTCTGGAGGGCATCCTGCTGGCGGTCAATGCGCTCCATGCTGAAGCCGCGATCATCTACCTGCCGGCGGATGCGACCTTGTCGGTGGAACGGCTTAAGGGCGCCTGGGACATCCTGCTTAATTCCGGCATCCTGCCCTCCCGGGAACCCCTGGACCTGGAAATCATCACCGGCGAAGCCCGGTTCCTGGTGGAAGATGAAGAATTGTTCGTGCAGCATCTGCACACCACCCTGGCCTCGAGTTTCTGGCAGAAATATCCGAAGCCGGTTTTTCTCTTTCATGGCCTGGGGGCCATAGCCTCCCTGCCCTTCATCGCCCAGACGCCGGTCTCCTGGTTTCGCAAACTGGGAATTGCCTGCGCCCCGGGCACCATGATCTTCCGGCTCATGGGGGCGGTGGAGCAGCCCGGCTTTGTGGAAGTGCCGCTATCGGCCAACCTGGAGGAGGTGATCAACGGGGTGGGGGGCGGCTTCCGCCACGGCCGTACTCCCAAAGCCATCCTGGTGGGGGGCACTCTGGGGGCCGTCTTGCCCTTGAGTCTCCTGAAGATGAGTCTGGATCACGAAACTCTCCGGGAATTGGGCGGCTCCCTGGCCCTGGGAACCATCCAGGTTCTGGACGAGCGGGATTGCATCGTCTCTGTGGTCCGGGACCAGATAGATTTTTTGCTCAATCAACCCGGGGCGCAATGTCCCTCCTGCCATGCGGCCCTCCTGCGCATCCAGGAACTGCTGGCCCAGGTCTCCGCCGGGGAAGCCACCGCGGCATCCCTGGAAGAGCTGCAGGCCGCCTGTGAGCGCCTGAAGCTCAAGGGGGCCTGTCACCTGGGGCGCCAGGCCGTGAACCCCATCCTGACCTCGCTTCACTATTTCCCAGAAGAATACCGGATGCACACGGACAACAAGCATTGTCCGGCCCGGGTCTGCCCCAAGCTGCTGCTGGCGCCTTGCCACAAGGCCTGCCCCGCGGGCATCGACATTCCCAGCTACATGGCCCTGGTGGCCCAGGGGCGCTTTGTGGAAGCCCTGGAGGTGATCCGCCAGGACAACCCGTTCCCCTGGGTGTGCGGCCTCATCTGCCCCCACCCTTGCGAGCGGGTCTGCGTCCGGGGCAACCTGGATGAGCCCATCAACATCAAGTACCTTAAGGCCTTTGTGGCCGATTGGGCCACCCGGCACGGCGAGTATGCGCCCCTCAAACCCGGCCCCCCCAACGGGGGCAAAGTGGCCATCGTGGGCTCCGGCCCTGCGGGCCTTTCCTGCGCCCATTACCTGGCCCTCAAGGGCTATGGCGTCACCATTTTCGAGTCGCTGCCGGAGCCCGGCGGGCTGTTCGTGTCCGGCATTCCCCCGTACCGCCTCCCCCGGGACGTGGTCCGGAAAGAGATCGAGCTGATTGAGTCCCTGGGAGTGGCCATCAAGACCGGGGTCACCGTGGGCCGGGACGTCACCCTGGACCAACTGCGGCGCCAGGGCTACCAGGCCTTCTTCCTGGGAATCGGCGCCCACCTGGGATACAAGCTGAAGATCGAAGGCGAAGATGACTTCCCCCAGGTTTATGACGTCATTTCCTTCCTGAGAGAGGTGAATCTGGGAAAACAGCCGAAACCGGCGAACCGGGTGGTGGTCATCGGCGGAGGCAACGCCGCCATGGACGTGGCCCGCACCTGTGTGCGCCTGGGCTGTGAAGAGGTGCATGTGTCCTACCGCCGCACCCGCAAGGAGATGCCGGCCCATCCCGAGGAAGTGGAGCAGGCCCTGGAAGAGGGGGTGCAGATTCACTTTCTCACGGTGCCCATCAAAATCGGCGGCGAAGACGGCCAGGTCAAGCACCTGGAATGCTTGCAGGCGGAGCTGGGGCGGCCCGACGCCAGCGGCCGCCGCCGGCCCATCCCGGTCCCGGACAGCAACTATATTATTGAAGTGGGGGCGGTGATTACCGCCATCGGTCAGCAGCCGGACCTCTGCCCCTTCCCGCAGCCGCCGGTGGCCACCAGCCCCTGGTGCACCATTATCACCGAGACGGGCAACACCCGCACCAACGTGCCGGACATCTTTGCCGGCGGCGACGCGGTCACCGGCCCCGCCACGGTGGTGGAGGCCATTGCTGCGGGGAAGCAGGCGTCCCTGGACATCGATTACTACCTGTCCGGCGCCGTGGGGCCGGCCCCCCGGGTGCGCCCCCAGAAGCGCCGCCAGGTGCCTTTCTGGCCCATTGCCGCGGCCGAGAAAATCGCCCACCACCGGGTGCCCACGCCGTTTCTGGACATGGAGCAGCGGCGCCGCAATTTCGCCCGGGTGGAGCTGGATTACACCCCCGAGGAAGCCCAGTATGAGGCGCAGCGCTGCCTGCGCTGCGACGTCTGCATCCGCTGCGGCGCCTGCGAACGGGTCTGCCGGGACACCATGCAGGTCTACGCCCTGAAGTTCACCCAGATCAGCACCACCGAGCGCATGCTCAGCGACTACGCCCGGGCCCAGGAGCGCTGCATCGCCTGCGGCGCCTGCGCCCTGGCCTGCCCCACCGGCGCCATCGACTACCTTGAAGGCCGGGACCTCCGGGAAGTCCGCCTCTGCGGCACCGTGTTGAACCGCCTGGAGACCGCCGCCTGCCAGAGTTGCGGCGGCCCCCTGGCTCCGGCCCGCTATCTGAACTATGTGACCGGCCGCAGCGACGCGGCCATGGGAAAACAGGTGCTGCGTCGCCTCTGCCCCCAGTGCGCCAGAGAAAAACGGGCCCAGGAGTTTGTGAAGCTCTAAAAGAGATGATAAAAT
>DASWLF010000128.1:0-4570 GCA_036396255.1 Desulfobaccales bacterium | reverse complement strand
GAGATGGCCCGGCGGGACGCCTCCTGGCGGGATTTGGCCATCATGTAGAGCAGGTACTCCGTGTCCAGGGGGTTCAGCAGCTGGTAAATCTGGCTCCGGCTGGGCTCGCCGTAGCGGAAGAGCCTCCCCAGGCCGTCGTCGGCCGCCTCTTTGCCCTTGACCAGGGCCGCGGTCTGCTTACCCGGCAGGTTGAAGCGGCGCAGCATCTCCTCCAGTTCCCCGGCAGTCAAAGGCTCCACCAGGCCCAGGAAGTAGACCAGCCACCGCTCGTACTCCTCTCCCAGGTAGAGCAGGTCGTACCAGGAGACTACTGCCTGGACGCGCTCCAACATGGCCTTGGTCCCGGCATCGTAGCCCAGCCTAAGGTGCACCGCCTTGAGGAGGCCGAACTCCGCCAGCCTGGCGATGGCGGGAATGGGGTTTTCCTCCATGAGGATGAGCCTGAGTTCCTGAAAGAGGCGGGCTCCGGAGAGGCGGTCGAAGAAGTTGTTTTTCACCGCGTTGGCGATGAGGTTGGCTGCCAGTTTGGTGATGCGGAACTTGAAGCGCTGCTCGAAGCGAATGGCCCGGAAGACCCGGGTGGGGTCCTCCACGAAGCTCAGGTTATGCAGCAGGCTGATGCGGCCTTCCTTCAGGTCCCGCTGGGCCCCGAAGAAATCCAGCAGGGTGCCGTATTCCCCGGGGTTGACCTTCAGGGCCAGGGTGTTGATGGTGAAGTCCCGGCGGTAGAGGTCCATTTTGATGGAGCTGTATTCCACGATGGGCAGGGCCCCCGGAGCTTCGTAATACTCGGTGCGGGCCGTGGCCACGTCGATTTTGAACCCGTCGGGGAAGATGATCACCGCGGTCTTGAATTTTTGGAACTGCCGGGACCGGGCCCCGTAGCGGGCGGCAAACCGCCGGGCGAATTCGATGGCGTCGCCTTCGATGACGATGTCGATGTCCAGGTTTTCGTGCTTGAGCAGCAGGTCCCGGACGAAGCCGCCCACCGCGTAGGCGTTGAAGCCCAGCTCCGCGGCCACTTCCCCCACCTGTTTCAAGATTTCCAGGATCTTTTTAGGCAGGCGCTCCCGCATCAGGGAGACGACGTTCCGGGTGCGCAGGGGCTGGGACCACTGGGCTTCTTCGCTCTCGGCCATGAGGAGGTGCAGCAGGTCGGTGCGGCTCACCAGGCCGATGACCTGGCCGTCCTCCACCACCGGAAGTAAGCGCTGCTTGTTGATCACCAGCCGTTCCCGGATTTCCGGCAGGGTGGCGTCGGGCCCCACCGTGTCGATCTCGGTGGTCATGTAGTCCTTCACCGGGTGGTGCTTGAGGCCGTGATAAATCCCTTTTTCGATGGTCTGCCGGCTGATCAGTCCCAGGAGCTTCCCCGCCGCCATCACCGGCAGGGCGTTGATGCTGTACCGGTTCAGGATGACTTCGGCCCGCTCCAGGGTAACCTCCGGGCCCACGAATTTCACCGGGAAGGACATGATCTCCCGGGCCCGGCGCCCGGGGTGCACCCGGGTCTGCAGGACTTGGCGCAGCTTTTCCTCCACCTGGGCCAGGGGCTTGTCCTTCACCGCGGCGGAGGCGGCATAGCTGTGGCCCCCGCCCCCCAGCTCCGAGAGGATGTCGGCCACGTCCACCTCGGGCAGGCGGCTGCGGCCCACCACGAAGACCCGGTCCTCCATCTGGGCCAGGGCGAAGAGCACCTGGATGTTCTCCATGTCCATGAGCTTGTGGGCCACCACCGCAAAGTCGGGGACGTACTCCGGAGCCTCGGTGCGGGCGACGACCACCTCGATGCCGCCCACGTGAAAGCTGGTGGAGTGTTCTAGCAAGTCGTTGAGCAGGGCCACCTGCTCGGCGTTCAGCTCCCGGGTGATGATCTCGGAGACCACGTTGAGGTCGGCCCCCTGGCCCAAAAGATAAGCCGCGGCCTCGAAGTCCTGGGGGGTGGTGGAGGTGAAGGTGAAGGAGCCCGTGTCCTCAAAGATCCCCAGGGCCATGACGGTGGCCTCCTGGGGGGTCAGCGCCAGCCCCCGCTCTCTGAGGATGCGGGTCATGATGGCGGTGGTGGACCCCAGCATCTCCACCTCTTCGACGCTGCCGTGGAGGTCGTCCGGGGAGTCGGGGTGGTGGTCGTAGATGTGGATGTCCACTTCGCCGTCGGCCGCGGCCTCGGCGAACTTGCCGATGCGGGAGACCTGGCGGGTGTCCACCAGGATGAGGCGCTTGATCTCTTCGATGGGCACCTGCTTGGCCCGGGTGAAGTCCAGGAAGTAGAAACTGGACCGGATGAAAAAATCCCGCAGGTTGCGCTCCTGGGATCCGGGAAAAGACAGGATGGCGTTGGGATAGAGTTTCTTGGCGGCCAACATCGAGGCCATGGCGTCGAAGTCGGCGTTGAGGTGGGTGGTGATCACCTCCAGGGTGCGGGCCGGCTTCCCGGTGCGATGGCGGTTGCGGTTGCTCATGGCCGGGGATGGGCCTTCCGGTGGATTTCCTTGAGGCGCGCCGCGTCCAGGTGGGTGTAGATCTGGGTGGTGGCCAGGTCGGCGTGGCCCAGCAGCAGTTGCAGCACCCGCAGATTGGCCCCCCGGGAGAGCAAGTGGGTGGCGAAGGAGTGGCGCAGGGTGTGGGGGCTCAGATCCCGCACCCCCAGCTCCCGGGCATAATTTTTCAAAATCTTCCAGAAGCCCTGGCGGGTGAGTTTCCCGCCCCGGCGGTTGAGGAACACGTAAGGGCTCTGCCGGCCCTGGAGCAGCCGGGGCCGCCCCTGGGAGAGGTAGAGCTGCAGCTTCTCCACCGCGGGGGCCACCATGGGCACCACCCGCTCCTTGGAGCCCTTGCCCAGGGGGCGCACCACCCCCCGGCGCAGGTCCAACTGCTTCAAGGTGAGGCCCACCAGCTCCGAGACCCTGAGGCCCGTGGCATAGAGCACCTCCAGGAGGGCCCCGTCCCGCTGGCCCGCGGGGGTGGCGGGGTCCGGGGCGGACAGCAGCGCCTCGACCTCCGGTTCCCCCAGAACCTTGGGGAGTCTCCGGGGCAGCCGGGGCGAGTCCAGGAGTTCCGCCGGGTTGGCGGCCACCGCCTCCTCCCGCTCCAGGAAGCGGAAAAACTGGCGCAAGGCCGAAAGTTTCCGGGCCCGGCTGCGGGCCGCCAGGCCCCGGGCCTCCAGGGCCGCCAGGTAGTCCTTCAGGTCGCCCAGAGTGACCGCGCCCCACTGCTCCCGGCCCCGGGCCTCCAGGAATTCCCAGAAATCCTGGAGGTCCCGGGCGTAGGCCGCCAGGGTCAGGGGGGCCAGGCCCCGCTCCACCCCCAGGTGCTGGTAAAACTGGTTGAGTTCCGCGTCCATATCGGTTCATTATACCCTGAGTTGGGCAAAAGTAACAGGGCCAGGGGCCAGGGGTCAGGGGTCTATAAAAGTAATGTAGGGCGGGCACTGCCCGCCAACTGATTATGGTAGAACAACCGCTCCAGTGGTTCTTTAGCTGCAGGCCTTACCATGAAAAACTTAAATCCCCCTTTTTCAAAGGGGGACTTTTTTTACCCCCCTTTGCTAAAGGGGGGGTAGGGGGGATTTTTCATCCCCTCCGGCTGGCTGATATCGGCCATGAAAGTTGAGCCGGCGCCGCACAGGCGAGACGCCTGTGCCACTGGAGCAAAGTCGGCAGAATACCCTTCGCTTGATCGCATCTCGGTATTCACTAGAAGCTATTGCAAAACTCCGAATACACCTTCATATGTCATTCTGAGCGAAGCGAAGAATCTCTTATTTTTAATAACTTGAGATCCTTCACTACGTTCAGGATGACAAAAAAATGAGTTTTACAATGGCTTCTAGGCTCCCAGCCACCCAGGGCTTGCTTTTCTGGCGGCCCCAGGGCTAAAATAGCCCATAATTTCTTCCGAGGTGTCACATGGCTTATCTGGCCTTTTTGTTTCCCGGGCAGGGCTCCCAATACGTGGGCATGGGGCAGGACCTCTATGATTCAGACCCCGGGGCCCGGGAGCTCTTCCACCTGGCGGAGAAGACCACGGGTCTGCCTTTGAAGCGCCTCTGTTTTAAGGGCCCCATGGAGGAACTCACCCAGACGGTGAACCTGCAGCCGGCGGTCACCACGGTGAACCTCTGCCTCTATCAGGCTTTGCAAAAGGCCGGGGTTCAGCCCCGGGCGGTATGCGGCCACAGCCTGGGGGAATACAGCGCCCTGTTTGCCGCCGGGGCCCTCAGCGCCGCCGACACCCTGGCCGCGGTGCGCCAGCGCGGCCGCCTCATGCAGCGGGAGGCGGAGAAATACCCCGGGGCCATGGTGGCGGTCATCGGCCTGACCCCGGAGAAACTGCGGGGCCTGGTCCATCCTGTGACCAAGGAAGGCCCCCTCGCCCTGGCCAACTTCAATACCCCGGAGCAGACGGTAATCTCGGGCTCCCCGGAAATGGTGGCCCGGGCCGGGAACCTGGCCAAAGCCCAGGGGGCCCGGGTAATCCCCTTGAAAGTCTCGGGGGCCTGGCATTCTCCCTTGATGGAGGAGGCCTACCCGGATTTCGCCGCGTTTTTGTCTCAATGCCGGTTTCAGGC
>DASWLF010000127.1:0-1621 GCA_036396255.1 Desulfobaccales bacterium | reverse complement strand
GGTCTTGAGATGTGGTTGCATTGTTCCCGGGCTCTGGCGATTTTTGCCCCCCAGGGCATTAAGATGGAAAGCGCCGCCCCGGGGGAGATGCAGTGGGACGAACATGGCGGCACCTTTGTGCTGCGGGTGGGCGGGCTGGAGGTGACCCCAATGGCCGAACCCGCCCCGGCGTCCGGCATCTGGCTGGAGGTGGCCTTGCCCCTGCCGGAGTCGCTCCTCCCGGCAATCCGGGAGTTCGCCGGGGCCCACCGTCTGCCCCTGACGCCTCTATCCCCGCCGCCGGCGGAGCTGACGGAGACCCCCATTCTGGCCGCGGCGCACGTCCCGGGGCAAAACCTGTTCATCTATTGCGAAGAACCGCAGTTGCATCTCCGGGCCCTGGACCCCCACACCCTGGAGATCGCGGTAACCGGGGCCTTCAAGGCCCGGCGGCTGCCCAGCCGGGAGCCCGATGTGGTGGTGCACCTGGCCCCGGCCGCCATGGCCCGTCTGCTTTCCCATGTACTGGCCCTAAGCGGCTGAACTTTGAGATGAATGTCTGAGGCGGCCGCCAATCTTAAAACTCTTATGAATACGGGATGAACCATGCTGAGCATCTGGGGAGTTCTTATGGTGATGATGGGAATCTTATTAAATCCGCCGGCAGGGCAGGGGGCGGAGGCGGTGAAACTGCCGCCGCCCTCCCATAAAGGGGCGGTCTCGGTGGCCGAGGCCCTGAAGGCCCGGCGCACCGTGCGCCACTTCGCCTCCCGGCCCCTGGCCCTGGCCCAGGTGGGGCAAATCCTGTGGGCCGCGGACGGCCTCAGCGACCCCCGGGGCCTGCGCACCGCGGCCTCCGCCGGGGCCACCTACCCCCTGGAACTTTACCTGGTGGTGGGGGAGCGGGGCGTCACCAACCTGGACCCCGGCGTCTATCGCTACCTGGTGGCGGAGCACGCCCTGACGCCCACCGTCCGGGGCGACCAGCGGGCCCCGGTGGCCCGGGCCTCCCTGCACCAGTCATGGATGGCCCAGGCCCCGGTGATGGTGATCATCGCCGCGGACTACCGCCGCTGCACCGCCAGGTACGGCGACCGGGGCGTCATGTACACTCACATGGAGTCCGGCCACGTGGGCCAGAACGTTTTCCTCATGGCCGAGGCCCTGGGGTTGGGGGCGGGAATTGTGGGGGCTTTCGAGGACCGGGGTCTGTCCCAGGTGCTGCAACTCCCCCAGGGCCAGGTGCCTCTCCTGGTGATGCCGGTGGGCTATAAGCATTAGGGGTCAGGGGCCAGGGGTCAGGGGCCAGCGCCGGGATCGAGAAATTTCACAAAAAATTAGTATTTTTAAAAGCTTTCAATATTATAATGGAAACAATATCCCAGTCCCTGGAGGGAGGCATGGAGGATTGGAAAAACAAGCTTTTCTTTGGGGATAACCTGGAAGTCCTGCGCCAGCATATCCCGGTGGGCAGTGTCGACCTGATCTACCTGGACCCGCCGTTCAACTCCAATGCCACCTACAATATGCTGTTCAAGGAGCCTTCCGGGGAACAGTCCGCGGCCCAAATCGCCGCGTTCGAGGATACCTGGAAATGGGGGCCGCAGGCCGAGGAGGCCTTTGATGAGGCGGTCATGGCCGG
>DASWLF010000126.1:0-4910 GCA_036396255.1 Desulfobaccales bacterium | reverse complement strand
TTCTGGATAATTCTGTTGCTGGCCGCGATCTTGGCATGGGTGTTCTCCTGCCCTCTATGGGCCGCAGAGGCGCCGAACCTCTTTGACCAGGTCCAGGAGCACAAGTTGAAAAACGGCCTCAAGGTGCTCCTCCTGAAAGAGGCCCGGGCCCCCATCATCAGCCTTCAGGTCTGGTACCGGGTGGGCTCCCGCAACGAGAGCCTGGGGAAAACCGGCATCTCCCACCTCACCGAGCACCTGATGTTCAAGGGCACGGCCAAATACGGCCCCAAGTACTTCTCCCGAGAAATCCAACGGGTGGGGGGGACGGACAACGCCTTCACTTCCCGGAATTGCACCGCCTATTTTGAAAACGGCCCCAAGGACCAGTTGCGGCACTGGCTGGAGATGGAAGCGGACCGGATGCGGGGCATCAACCTGGACCAAAAGGCCTTTGAGACCGAAAAGCAGGTGGTCCTGGAAGAGCGGCGGCTGCGCACCGAAGACGACCCCGCCAGCTTCATGCAGGAAGCCACCCTGGCCGCGGCCTTCGAGGCCCACCCCTACCAGTGGCCCATCATCGGCTGGTTTAACGATATCGACAGCATCAGTCGGGAGGATTTCCGCAGCTATTACCACCGCTACTACCTGCCCAACAACTGCACCCTGGTGGTGGTGGGGGATTTCGACCCCCAGGCGGCGTTAACCGACATTGAGGCGACCTTCGGCCAGCTGCCGCCGGGCCCGGAGCCGCCCCCGGTCACGGCCAAGGAGCCCCAGCATTACGGCGAGCGCCGGGTGCAGGTGCACCGGGAGGCGCAGTTTCCCGCCATCCTGATCACTTATAACGTCCCCAACTGGCAGGACCCCGACGCCTACCCCCTGGAACTGCTGGCCCGTATCCTGTCCCGGGGGCGCAGTTCCCGCCTCTATCAGAATCTGGTATACCAGCAGAAACTGGCCCTGGATGCCGGGGCGGACTACAACTTCGACACCGTCGACCCCTTTCTGTTCATGCTGTATGGCCAGCCCATGCCCGGGAAGACCGTTGCCCAGCTGGAAGCCGCCCTGGAGGCGGAGGTCAAGAGGCTGCAGACCGAGTTAGTGGGCCCCGAGGAGCTGAAAAAGGCCAAAAACCAGGTTACCGCCTCCTTTTACATGGCCATGGACTCCCTGTTTTACCGGGGCATGGTCCTGGGCCGCACCGAAACGGTGGCCCGTTGGACCTTGCTCAAGGAGTTCATCCCCAAAATTCAGCAGGTGACCAGCCAGGACATCCGCCGGGTGGCCCAGAAATACCTGGTGGAAAATAGCCGCACCGTGGGGGTCCTGGTGCCCCTCAAAACGGGCAAGCCCAAGGGAGGGCGGTTTCAACCGGGTGGCGTGATCAGATAAGCGGTTTTGAGCCCATCATTATGATATGAAGAGAAAATTGTTGAGACGAATATCCTGGGCCCTGATGGCCCTGGTGCTGGGGAGCAGCGCCGGGTTGTCCCTGGCGGCGTCTCCCTCCCAGGTGCTGGGAGTGCGGCAGCAGCTGCCCAATGACCTGGTGTGGCTTTTTTCGCCGCAGTCGGAGCTGCCCCTCGTTACCCTGCAACTCCTGATCAAGGCCGGGACCCTGGTGGACCCCCGGGGCAAGGAAGGGCTGGCCAATCTCACGGCCTCCCTGCTGCTGAGCGGCACCAAAAGCCGGAGCGCCACCCAGATCGCCCGGGAGCTGGATTTTATGGGAGCGAAGCTCCGGGCCGAGGGCGGCGAAGACTGCGCCTTGCTCAGCCTCACCGTGCTCAAGAAGGACCTGGGCCAGGCCCTGGAACTCTTGAAGGACGTGCTGCTGAACCCGGCCTTCGCGCCGGCGGAGATGACACGCAAAGTCGCTCAGTTCAAGGCCGCCCTGGAGTCCGAACAAGACGAGCCCATGGTGGTGGCGGCCCGATCCTTTGCCCGAAAGCTTTATGGGTCCTTTCCCTACGGTCACCCGGTCAGGGGCACCCCAGAGGGCTTGTCGGCCATCACCCGCCAGGACCTGAGTGAGTTTCACCGCCGTTACTACCGGCCGAACAACGCGGTGTTAACCCTGGTGGGAGACCTGACCCAGGAGGAGGCCCGGCAGTGGGTGACCAAAATCTTCGGCCCCTGGACGGCGGCGCCCATCCCGCCCCTGAAGCTTCCTCCCATCCCCCCGCTGGACCAGCGGCAGGTGGTGGTGCTCAACAAAGATATCAGCCAGGCCAACATCATCCTGGGGAACCTGGGGATCACCCGGAACAACCCGGATTTCTACGCCTTCCAGGTGATGAACTACATCCTGGGAGGCGGCGGCTTCGCTTCCCGCCTCCTGGACGACATCCGGGTGAACCGGGGTCTGGCTTACAGCGTCAGCAGCTCCTTCTCCCCGGGGCTGGAGCCGGGGCCATTCGTCGTCTCCCTGGAGACCAAGAACGCCAGCGCCGGAGAAGCCATCAACCAGGTGGTGGAGCAGATCCGCCTCATCATGACCAGGCCGGTGTCGGAGCAGGAGCTCAACAACGCCAAGTCCTACCTCATCGGCAGCTTCCCCCGGAAGATGGACTCCATGTCCAAACGCGCCGAGCTGCTGGGATATGTGGAAGTGTATGGCCTGGGCCTGGATTATCCCTGGCGCTATCCGGAGCTGATCCAGCACCTGACCGCCGCCGATATCCAGAAAGTGGCTGAAAAATATTTGCGCCCGGAAAATTATCTCCTGGTCGTGGTAGGGAAAAAATCCGCAATGCCGTCTCTGACCGGTGCATCACCCGGCCAGAAAAAAGAGGAGAAGAAGGATGAGGAAACGAAGTCTGATAATTAGTCTGGCCTTAGCCTGGACCTTGCTGGGCCTGGGAGCGCTCTGGTGGTCGCCGTCCCCGGCGCTGGCCCAAACCCCCATAACTTCGGATACCTTCGCGGAGCTCGCCAAGCAAACCGCGGGGGCCGTGGTCAATATCAGCACCGAAAAGGTGGTGAAAAACGAGTTTAAAGAATTCTTCGGCGGCCAGGGGCGCCGGGGGCCGGGACCGGGGCCGGGACCGGGGCCGGCACCGGCACCGGAGATGCCCTTCCCGCCGGAAGGTCCTTTCCGGGATTTCCGGGATTTCTTCGACAAGTTCTTCGGCGAAATGCCCAAGAGCTTCAAGGCCCGCAGCCTGGGCTCCGGCTTCATCATCGACGCCCAGGGCTACGTGGTCACCAACAACCACGTGGTGGAAGGCGCGGACAAGATCAAGGTCATCCTGGTGGGCGGCAAGGAGTACAAGGGCACCATCAAGGGCCGGGACCCCAAGACCGACCTGGCCCTGATCCAGATCGTTGACCCGCCCCCAAATTTGGTGGTCCTTAAATTCGGGGATTCCGACGCCATTCGGCAGGGGGATTGGGTGGTGGCCGTGGGCAATCCCTTCGGCCTGAGCCACACCTTGACTCAGGGGATCATCAGCGCCAAGGGCCGGGTCATCGGCGCCGGTCCCTATGACAACTTTCTGCAGACCGACGCCTCCATCAACCCCGGGAACAGCGGCGGCCCCCTGCTCAACCTCCAGGGAGAGGTGGTGGGCATCAACACCGCCATCCTGGCCAGCGGCCAGGGCATCGGTTTTGCCACCCCCAGCAATATTGCCAAATCCATCATCCCCCAGTTGCGGGAAAAGGGCAAAGTGGTCCGGGGCATGATCGGGGTTCAGGTCCAGAACGTGACCCCGGAGCTGGCCAAATCCTTCGGCATGTCTGAACCCAAGGGCGCCCTGGTGGCCGAAGTCAATACCGGTTCCCCGGCGGAAAAAGCCGGCATCCTCCGGGGTGACGTCATCATCGAGTTCAACGGGCATCCCATTCATGAGATGAATGAACTGCCCCGCCTGGTGGCCGGGACCCCGCCGGGGAGCAAGGCCGCCTTGAAGGTCTTGCGTGAGGGCAAGGAGAAGGCCCTTAACATCACCATCGCCGAACTGACCGATGAACGCCAGGCGCAGCCGGCGGCCGGCGAAGGGGGCGGGGAAGAAAGCCCCCTGGGCCTGGCGGTCAAAAACCTGACCCCGGAACTGGTCAAGAGCTTCCGTCTCCGGGACAATAAGGGGGTGGTGGTGGTGCAGGTGGCGCCGGGGAGCGCCGGGGCGGACGCGGGAGTGCGGCCCGGCGACCTGGTGCTGGAGATCAACGGCCAAGCAGTGTCAACCGTGCAGCAATACCAGGCTGCCCTCAAGCAATTGAAGAAAGGGGAGGTTGCCCGCTTCTTGCTCAAGCGCCAGGGACGGACCCTGTACCTGACGGTGGAAATCCCTTAATTCTCGGGGCCGGCTGGGGGCGGCGGCACCGCCCCTTGCCCCCCAGCAACGGGGAGCCTGCAGGTGCGGAGGTCTCATGGAAATAGGAAGGGCCGGCGGCTGTGAGCCTCCGGCCCTTCATGGTCCAATGGGTGGTTTAAGGACTTGGGCGCCTCAGGCGCCGCCGCCGGATCAATCCTTCCGGATGACCACCAGGGTCTGGTCGTTCACCAAAGGATAGATCTCCTCCAGGTCCTTATTGAGCAGGGAGACGCAACCCTTGGTCCAGTTCTGGCCGGCCAGGTTTCTCAGCGGGTCCTCGGTGCCGTGGATGCCGATCTGGCCGCCGATATCGGCATCCGGCGGCAGGCGTCCCGCCTCCTTGGCCCGGCCGAACTTCAGCCAGTTCTGGGTATTGGGGTAATCAAGCCAGATGAAGGCGTCCCACTTGGGATGGGGGTACTTGGCCCGCACCCGATAGACCCCTTCGGGAGTGCAAGTATCACCCTGGCGTAGTTTGTCGTTGTAAGGATCATTCCCCAATACTACCGGGTACGTCTTTAAAGGAGTCAGACCCTGATAAATGGTGAGTTTACGTTTAATTTTATGCACCACAATGACGGTTGGTTTGTTGCCGTTGCCATTAAAACC
>DASWLF010000125.1:0-2800 GCA_036396255.1 Desulfobaccales bacterium | reverse complement strand
GTCACCGGCCAGGGAGTGGACCCCGACATCGTCACCGCCAGCGCCCGGGCCTATATCAACGGCTTGAACCGGCTCCACTTCCTGAAGGAGCTGGGTCCCCGGGGGGCAAAACCGGAGAAACTGTAGCGGTCAGCTATCAGCTGTCAGCTTTCTTCTGGTTCCCAAGGCTCTGCTTGGGAACCGGACATGATGCCCAACAAATGTAGGGTGCGCAATGCGCACCATCTGATACCAAAAACTAAAAACTCAAAACTCGAAACTCAAAAATGGCCAACCCTCAAACGATCACGCAGAAGATTCTGGCAGCCCACGCCGAAAAGGACTTTGTGGCGCCCGGGGATCTGATCCAGGCCAAGGTGGACATCGCCCTGGGGAACGACATCACCGCGCCCTTTGCCATCCGGGCTTTCCGGGAGGCCGGGGCCTCCCAGGTCTTTGACCGGGACCGGGTGGTGCTGGTCTGCGACCATTTTGCTCCCAACAAGGACATCCCGTCGGCGATCCAGTGCCAGACGGTGCGCCAGTTTTCCCGGGAGCATCAGCTCCGCCATTTTTACGAAGGCGGCGAGATGGGGGTGGAGCACGCCCTGCTGCCGGAAAAGGGCATCGTGGGCCCCGGCGACCTCATCGTGGGCGCCGACAGCCACACCTGCACCTACGGCGCCCTGGGGGCCTTCGCCACCGGGGTGGGCTCCACGGACCTGGCCGCGGCCATGATCACCGGCGAGTGCTGGCTCAAGGTGCCGGAGTCCATCAGGTTCGTCTACACCGGGAAACTTAAGCCCTGGGTCACGGGCAAGGACCTGATCCTGCTCACCATCGGCGACATCGGAGTGGACGGGGCCAATTACCATGCCATGGAGTTCACCGGCGATGCCCTGGGGCAGTTGTCCATGGCCGATCGCTTCTCCATGACCAACATGGCGGTGGAAGCCGGCGCCAAAAACGGCATCATGGTCCCGGATGAAACCACCCTGGAATATGCCCAGGGCCGCACCTTGCGCCCTTACACCCTGTACCGCAGCGACCCGGAGGCCCACTACCTTTTCCATCGGACCTATGAGGTAAGCGGCCTGGAGCCCCAGGTGGCCTGTCCCTCGTCGCCCGGCAACGTGAAGCCGCTGTCTCAAGTGGGGGAGGTGGCCATCGACCAGGCGGTCATCGGCTCGTGCACCAACGGCCGGCTGGAGGACCTGCGCCTGGCGGCCCGGGTGCTCAAGGGCCGCCGGGTGGCCAGGGGAGTGCGCCTCATCGTCATTCCCGCCACCCCCCTCATCTATCGCCAGGCCATGGAGGAAGGCCTGCTGGCCATCTTCATGGAGGCCGGGGCGGTCATCGGGCCCCCCACCTGCGGCCCCTGCCTGGGAGGTCACATGGGCATCCTGGCCCCGGGGGAGACGGCCATCGCCACCACCAACCGCAACTTCGTGGGTCGCATGGGACACACCCAATCTAAAGTCTATCTGGCCAACCCGGCGGTAGCCGCGGCGTCCGCGGTCACCGGCCGCATCAGCGGCCCGGAAGATTTATAAGGCAGGGCGTTCACAAAAGCACTTGCAATATCAGTCCCAATAATGGTAATAGCTGGGACTGGGAGGCTAGAATGCGCCGGTTGAAGATGGGCTGGTTGGGCGTAATCGGGTTGACCGCGTTATTGGGAAGCGGCTGTGGCGGGATTATCCGGGAGAAGACCACCACCGACGGCACCGCCGAAAGACTTCGCTTCGATACGGGGTCAAAATGGAGTAGCTGGGATCGTAACCCCACCAAGGCAGACGATTCTTGCATCATGTTAAAAAAAGAATCGACTTTTTAAGCTAACCATGTCATCTTTCCCGGCAAATCTTTAAGTTATTTGCTTCCTGACGAGAAAGAAGGCATGGCGATGCGGCTGAAAATCTGGTGGCTGGGATTGGGGCTGGCGGCGCTGGTGTTGGCCGGTTGCTCCGGGGTCCTGTTGGAAGCGAAGAGCCAGGACGGCCAGGTAGAACGCGTGAAGATTGACGGCGGTGAGTCCTGGGACAGTTACGACGACAAACCGAGATATCCCTTCACCAAGAAGAAAAACTTCGACGAAATGAGCATTATGCTCAAAAGAGAGGCGACTTTTTAGCCCGGAAACCGCCGCCGGGCCCGCACCACCCGTTGCATCCCCTGATAATCCGGAACCGCCTCCAGCCGGTCATAGGCCCCGGTCTCCTGCAATAAGTCCAGCACTGGTTTTGCCTGCCCCTCTCCCACCTCCAGGGCCAGCCAGCCTCCATCCCGCAAGTATGGGTGCGCCTGTTGGGCCAGGGGCCGGACCAGGGCCAGACCGTCCTCCCCAGCCAACAACGCCTCCTGGGGCTCATAATCCTTAATCTCCCTGGAGAGCCGCAGCCATTGGGCCCGGGGCACATAGGGCAGGTTGGCCACTACCAGGTTAAAAAGTGGTCCTGGTTTGAACGGGGTGAGCAGGTCGGCCCGGAGAAACTCGATGCGCTCCGCCACCCCGTGGCGCCGGGCATTGTCCCGGGCTACGGCAAGGGCGGCGGCGGACAGGTCCAAAGCCAGCCAGCGCATCTCGGGCAGTTCCTTGGCCAGCGACACCACTACCGCGCCGGAACCCACGCCTACCTCTAAACCCCAGAGAGGACCGATTTTCGGTTTTCGGTTTTCGTTCTTGTTTTCTTCCAGGGGTTGCTTGGCGTTGCCCGTAGGGGCGGGTTTCAAACCCGCCCCAACAATATCCTCACCATAAGGGGTTGGGGAAGGGACAGGGGCCAGGGGCACAGGCGTCTCGCCTGTGGGCGGCTCCTGG
>DASWLF010000124.1:0-1503 GCA_036396255.1 Desulfobaccales bacterium | reverse complement strand
CCGGGCAGCCAGCGTTCCCAGGCCTCCCTGGAAGAGCTGCTGGTGCTCCCGGCCAATGAGGTGATTCTGGATGGACCGGCCCGGGAACACGCCCTGGCCCGGCGCAAACGCCGCCAGGACCCGCAATTCTGGCAAAACGTGCAGCTGGGGCAGCATTTCCCCCGGATAGAACGCCATATCGAAGATTTCTATGAACAACCCCTAACCCTATGGGACTATCTGCCCCCGGACACGGTGGTGGTGGAGTGGGACCCCCTGAACCTGGCCCAGGACCTCCGGAAGTTGGCGGAACAAGCCGGGGCCGAGCCCCAGGGCTGGCTGGATGAAAAACCCTGGGAAGAGCGGCGCCGCGGTTTTGCCACGGTTTTCTGTCCCTTGCTGCCCATGGGGCTGCCGGCGGAAGAGAAGGAATTCTTCTTCCAGGTGGAGGGAAACGAGGGACTGGCCCAGGAGTTGGCCCAGGCCGGGGCCGAGGGGGGACGGTTGATTCCCGCTCTGGCCGCCCGGCTCGAAGAGTGGCGGCGGGGCGGGTTTCACCTCATCCTGGTCTGTCTGAGCCGCCACCGGGCCGAGCGCCTGGCCCAGCTCCTGGGGGAAGAGAAGCTGGAAGCGGCTTTTACCCTGGAGCCCTCCTGGGAGCCGGGCCCACAGGTGGAGATCACCGTGGGGGAATTGTCCGGGGGGTTCCGTTTGCTGGCCGGGGGGCTGATGGTCCTCACCGAGGACGAGGCCCTGGGGTTCCGGCCCGAGCGGCGGCGCCGCAAAGAGTCCCGGCCGCCCCAGTTTCTCACCTCCCTGGAGGACCTGGAGGAAGGAGATGCGGTGGTCCACCTGGACCACGGCATCGGCATTTACCGGGGCCTGATCAAGCTGACCGTGGCCGCGGAGGTCAACGATTTCCTGGAACTGGAGTACCAGGGGGGAGATCGGCTCTATCTACCCGTGGACCGTCTCCATCTGGTGCAGAAATACCTGGGCGTGGAAGGAGTCAAACCCCGGATCGAACGCCTGGGGGGGAAGTCCTGGGAACGTACCAAAAAGAAGGTCAAAAAGGCGGTGGAAAAAATCGCCCGGGAACTGGTGGACCTCTATGCCGCCCGCCGGGTGCTGCCGGGCCATCACTTCTCCGCGCCGGACCCCGTGTTCCGGGAATTCGAGGCTACTTTTGAATATGAAGAGACCTCCGATCAGCTCCAGGCCATCCAGGAAGTCCTGGCGGACATGACGGGGGAGAAGCCCATGGACCGGCTGGTCTGCGGCGACGTGGGCTACGGCAAGACCGAGGTGGCCCTGCGCGCCGCTTTCAAGGCGGCCATGGACGGCAAGCAGGTGGCCGTGCTGGTGCCCACCACCGTCCTGGCGGAGCAGCACTACGAGACCTTCCTGCGCCGGCTGGCCCACTATCCGGTGGAGGTTCGGGTCCTGAGCCGTTTCAAGTCGCCGGCGCAACAACGCAAGATTCTGGCGGACCTGGCCGCGGGCCGGGTGGACATCCTCATCGGC
>DASWLF010000123.1:0-4649 GCA_036396255.1 Desulfobaccales bacterium | reverse complement strand
GGAGATCGACCTGGCCTTCATCTGCTCGGGCCCCTATGCCTCCACCAAAGACCGTTACGGCTTCGTTCCCCTGGCGGTCCCGGAGGTGCAGGGGAATACCTCCTACCGGGCGTATTTGATTGTCAACCGGAGCAGCCACTTTCAAAGGTTTCAGGACCTGAAGGGGCAGACTTTTGCTTTCACCGACCCCGACTCCAACACCGGCAGGTTAGTTCCCACCTTCTGGCTGGCAGAACTGAACCAGCGGCCTGAAACCTTTTTCCAGCACATCATTTACACTTACAGCCATGACAACTCCATCCTGGCGGTAGCCCGGGGCCTGGTGGCGGCCGCGGCGGTGGACGGGCTGGTGTGGGAATATTATCAGGCCACCAACCCGGTTTTCACCTCCAAAACCCGTATCATCAAGAAGTCCGAGGCTTACGGCATCCCGCCCCTGGTGGTTTCCCGGCACCTGCCGGCGGCAGAGCGGGAGCAGCTTCAACAAGCCTTGTTAACTATGCACCTGGACCCGGAGGGAAGGAAAATCCTGGCCGAGCTCATGATCGATCGCTTCCTGCCCCTGCAGGAAGAGTGGTATGAGCCGATCCGGTCCATGCAACGGTACCTGGCCCACCTCAAGGAACAGCCGCATGCTCCTGAGCCTTAAAAGCAAGCTCCTGGCCACCATTTCGGCCATCGTGATCCTGACCGGCCTGGCCATCGCCGGCATCGTCACCCAGAGATACAGCGGGGCCCTGCGCCAGGAGATGATGGGCCAGTCGGAGAACCTGGCCCACAGCATCGCCCTGGAGGCCGCCGACCGGATTCTCATCAACGATCTGGTGGGGCTCCAGAAGATAATGGACCAACAAAGCCGCACTCACCCTGGCCTGGCCTATCTGTTCATCCTCAAAGATGGTCAGGTTTTGGCCCACACTTTCGACCAGGGCGTACCTGCCGCACTGCTGGAGGCCAACCGGACGGTTTCCCCGGCGCAGTCCGGCTTTCGGCAGGTCGTCTCGCAAAAGGGGGACCGCTACCTGGATACCGCCTGGCCCATCTTCGAAGGCAAGGCCGGAACTTTGCGCCTGGGATTTTCCGAAAGCCGCTACCGGGGTCAGTTGGTCAAGCTCTGGGTGGAGATCGGTTTAATAACCCTGGGAATCCTGGTGATGGCGTTATTCGGCGGTGTTTTATTTGTCCGGCGCATCACCAGGCCACTGGCGGCGCTGGTGGCGGCCACGCGAGAGATTGACCGGGGAGAGGCGAATATCCGGGTGGAGGTGAAAGGCAAGGATGAAATTGCCTCTTTGTCGGGTTCCTTCAACCAGATGGTGGCCCGCCAGGAGGAGTATACCAGCCGTCTGGAAGAACAGACCCATGAACTGGAGCGGGCTTACGGACAGGCCCGGACCGCCTGCCAGATCGTGCAGGAGGTGGGCGCTCTTTACACCCTGGAGGAGATGGGCGCCTTTTTGCTGGGAAAGCTCCGGGAAACCCTCCCTTGCCCCTATATTGTCCTGCTGGTCCTGAATGGCGCCCAGGATACGGTCTTTGTGTTGTCCGAGGGGGAAGGCGTCACCTTTTTCAGAGATCCCCCGGCGGTCCAGGCGGCCCGGAATGCCTTAGAGGGTTTGAGTGCCACCAGTTTTCCCAGGGAAATTTCTCAAAGACTTCCGGTTATCGCTCCCGATGTTTCTGCGGAGCACCAGGTCCTGATTCCCTTCACGGACAATCACATCCGTGGCGCGGCCGTCATCGCTTGCCCGGACGGCTCCCCCGCCAACTCGGAACAAATTAAGTGGGTGGAGCTGGTGCTGAAGCAGAACGCCGGAGCCTTTGGAAGGGCTATTTTACATGAAGAAGAGCTGGGCAGCCTTAAAGGCCGGGTGGAGGCCCAGGCCGGCTTCGGCGAGATCATCGGCAAAGACCCCAAGATGCAGGTGGTGTACAAGCTCATCGAAGACGTGGCCTCCTCCGACGCCACCGTCCTGATTCAGGGCGAAAGCGGCACCGGCAAGGAACTGGTGGCCCGGGCCATCCACCGCTTGAGCTCCCGTCAGGCCAAACCCTTCGTGGTGATCAACTGTTCGGCTTACCCTGCTACTTTGCTGGAAAGCGAGCTCTTCGGCCACGAAAAGGGGGCCTTTACCGGGGCGACGCGTCAAAGGCCGGGACGTTTTGAACAGGCCAACGGCGGTACGGTGTTCCTGGACGAAATCGGCGAAATTCCTCCGCCGGCCCAGATTAAACTCCTGCGGGTGCTGCAAACCCGCAAATTTGAACGGGTGGGGGGAGAAAAGACCCTGACCGTGGACGTACGCGTCCTGGCGGCCACCAATAAAAACTTAATGCGGGAGGTGGAGAGAAGGAACTTCAGAGAAGACCTGTTCTATCGCCTAAACGTCATTCCCATTATCCTGCCCCCTCTACGAGACCGCAGAAACGATATCCCCTTGCTGGCCCTCCACTTCATCAGGCGTTTCGCCAAGGAGCGTGGCAAGAACCTCCGGGAGATCAGTTCCGGAGCCATGCGGCTCCTGCTGGATTACCCCTGGCCGGGCAACGTCAGAGAATTGGAAAATTCCATTGAACACGCCGTCGTCTTGGCCAAGGGCAGCCTACTGGAGGTCTGGGATTTGCCGTCGGCCCTCCATCAACCCGCCCCAGGCTTCCCTGCCACCATTGCCGATCAGGAACTTAGCTTGTTGCTGAATATTTTGGAAGAATGCGGCTGGAACAAGAAACTGGCCGCCCAGCGCCTGGGAATCAGCCGCAGCACCGTGTACGCCATCCTCAAGAGACATAATATCAAGTCAGAACCTACCACCCACTGAAAAGGGCGCTCCATCAGGAGCGCAACAGGCTTCCCAGGCCATTCCGTGTCCAACCCCACCAGACAGTGTCTGATTTTCCGACACGGTTAATCATTGAATATTATTAATAAATAGTCTTTGTGTATAAATCGTGTCGGCATGGTCTCCCGGCCGAGAATTGACGGTATTTTGAAAATGCTTGAAATTTAAACTACTTCCCTACCCAGCCCCAAAGCTTTTCATCCTTCCTTTAAGAACCCTTAGGCCCGCCAATTTTTCGCAAACAATTTCAAAAGTAATTATAACCACTTATATTCATGGCATAAACCTTGCCCCTACTTTTCCAAAAGTTCTTGGTGGGGAAAGTGCATGAAAAAACCGGGTGTGCTGGTGGTGGCCGGCGATACGGAGCATGGCCATGAAGTCTGTTCCCTGCTCAAAGAACTGGATTATGCCGCCACCTTCATCCACTCCCTTAAAGATCTGGAGGAAGAACTGCAAAGAGACGCGGAGGTTGCGGTGATCCTGGATCTGGATACCGTGCCCGTGAATAACCAGTTTCTCCGGGGTTTGAGAAAGATGCACGCCCGGCTTCACCTGTTGGGGATTTCAGAGCTCTCGTATCACCCTGGATTAGAAGAAGTTATCGGCTCGCACCTCCTGGCCTGTTTGATCAAGCCCCTGGATATGGAGGAACTCTGCTTTTGGTTAAAAAGCATCAGCGAACATTTGTCCAACCCGGAGAGAGAGGCCGACGAATGAACCGGTTCAGCCTCACAAAGTTTTAGGGAGGATCTGGAAATGAAAAAGCTGGTTATTTTAGGGCATGGGACCGGCGGCACCATCATCGCCACCAAGATGCGCCAGAAACTGCCCGAGTCCCAATGGGCGATCACGGTCATTGACAAAGACTGGCAGCACCACTACCAGCCGGGGTGGCTCTTCATCCCCTTCGGCATCTACACCAAGGAAGACTGCATCAAACCCAGGAGCAAGTTCGTCCCTCCCGGAGTTAACCTGGTCCTGGATGAGATCTTGGGGATCGACCCGGACAAGAAAGAGGTCAGGACCAGGCGGGAGACGTTTCCTTACGACTTTCTGGTGATCGCCACCGGCTGCCGCATCGCCCCCGAGGAAGTAGAGGGCATGCTGGGGGCCGGCTGGGGTAAAGACATCCACAATTTTTACACCCTGGAAGGCGCCCTGGCTCTCCGGGAGAAGATGAAGTACTTCGACCAGGGCCGGGTGGTGGTGAACATCGCCGAACTGCCCTTCAAGTGCCCGGTGGCCCCGTTGGAGTTCTCCTTCATGTCGGACTGGTTTTTCGGCATCAACGGCGTCCGGGACAAAATTGAAATTGAGCTGGTGACGCCGCTCTCCGCGGCCTTCACCAAACCGGTGGCCGCGGAAATTTTAGGCAATATTTGCAAAGAAAAGAACATCAAGGTGACGCCCAACTTCCAGCTGGCCCAGGTGGACTCGGAGAGAAAGGTCATCAAATCCTATGGCGGGGAGGAGGTGCCTTACGACCTCCTGGTCTCCATCCCCCCCAATTTCGGGGCCCAATGCATCATCGACAGCGGCATGGGCGATCCCATGGGCTACATGGACACCGATAATTTTACCCTGAAAGCCAAGAATTACGATGCCATCTATGTCATCGGCGACGCCGCCAACGTCCCCACCTCCAAGGCTGGGGCCGTGGCCCACTACGAGGCCGACGTGGTGGAGGCAAACCTGATGCGGGAGATCGACGGGCAGCCGCCCCGGCCGGACTACGACGGTCACGCCACCTGAATGGTGGTGACGGGTTACGAGAAGGGGTCCCTTCTCGACTTTAATTACAAAATC
>DASWLF010000122.1:0-2852 GCA_036396255.1 Desulfobaccales bacterium | reverse complement strand
ATGGTTCGAGCCAGACCTTGACCCCCCACGTGTTCACCGGCCTGGTGGGCACCCTGGCGCCGCCCCTGGTGCTGGATGGAAATCCCAATACCTATTTGGTGGCGGCTGATAACATCGATAATAAGGTGACGCTCTATACCTTGACGAACTCCGCGGCGGACCCTCCCACCCTGAGCGGCCCTGCCACTATCCCGGTGGCGGCCTATACGGCCCCTGCCAATGCGCCGCAGCCAGGCACGACCGCCACCCTCGATACCTCTGACAGTCGCTTCGTGAATGCCGGCACCCAGATAGGCAATTCCCTCTTCCAGGTCCACTCGATTGCTAGCGGCGGGTTTGCCAGATGCAGATTTTATGAATTTGACACCGTGAATAGGCAAGTCATCCAAAGCGGGACCTTTGGCCGAAGCGCCACCTCCTTTGACTTCAATGTCTCCATCGCCGCCAACCGGCGCAAGGATGTCTTTGTGACCTGGTCCGCCACGGATGTCAGTAATAGTGTCAATGCCGAGGTGCGGTTTTCTGGCCGCCTCCATACCGACCCCCCAGGCGTCATCCCCGGCCCCGGCTCGCTGCTTTTCGGCAGCAACACTTATTATTTTGCAGATATTTCCACTTCGGCACAACGGTGGGGAGATTATTCCGCTGTCTCTCTGGACCCTGCCGATCCCAGGGGGTTAACGGCCTGGATCGTCAATGAGCGGATTCTGACCACCGCCACCTGGGGCAGCCGCATCGGCCGCATCGGCTTGCCGCCGTATGGCAGCAGTCTGCCGGCCGTTTATTTACTGTTATTGCAGGATTGACTATTGGAAAATTCGAACCAAGGCGGGCTCTGATGCGATCCGGCTTGACCTTGGTTTCCCTGTCGGTGCTGGTGGGACTGCTGAGCCTGGCCGGCGGCAGTCAGGCTGACGAAGGCGCCAGGCCTCAGTCTACCGGGATGGGGGCCCTGGCTGGGGACGTAACCAGCTGGCCCGCCTGGCCGGTGCAAGGCCCGGGGATGGGGTCTAGGGAGGTCCCGGCTCCCGGAGTTAGGATAATGATCTACAGGCCCGGGCGGCAGGAAATCACCTCGGTGACCACCGACGAGCACGGTCACTACCGGGTAAATCTCCCGCCGGGCCCTTATCTTATCGAAATGGCCCCGGAAAAGGGCAAAAGATTCAGCAAGGACCTGCCGGCCACGGTGGTTATCACCCGGGGCCGGGAAACCCGCCTTAACATCCGTTTAGATTCACGTATGCGCTAGCCTGGACCTCTCCGTTGGTTGGGACCTTACGAAAAATTGGGCTCTCAGCATAATATGGTCCCGCTCCCGTTGGGTTATAATTAAGCGGCCACGTATTATCTCAAAATATTGGCAAAATTAACCCACAAGAGAAAACGAATCCGCATGAAAATCCGCCTGGACCAACTGCTGGTGGCCCGGGGCCCGGCCCCGAGCCGGGCCCAGGCCCTGGCCCTGGTCCAAACAGGCCGGGTCCGGCTGGACGCCAGCCTTAAAGAGATCCCGGGCCACATTTCCGGCAAGGTGACCATGGTGAAGCCCACCGCCTCGGACCGCTTCGAAGCCGCCAGCAGCTTCACTTCGGTCTCCCCGGAGATTTACCAGATCCTTAGGCTGGCCGCGGAAACAGCATAGCGTTTCGGTCACGGCATAATCGATTAAAGGGCCGGGAGTTTTCCCTCCCCCTTGATGGGGGAGGGTCAGGGTGAGGGAGATCCGGTAGGGGCGGTTCGCGAACCGCCCCTACACCCCCTCCCCCCATCCCCCTCCCGCCAGGGGAGGGGGAGTTTTACCGCAATTGTGGAACACTATGACTGGGGGATTTGTTCCAACCACTTAAAATCCCCCTAATACCGAGTTGCGACCTCTGCAAAACTGGCTTATTTCCCTCTAACCAAGGGTAATAAGAGATTAACTGGCATTTTGATTGGTGGGCCATGCCCACCATACATTTAATAAATATTTTAAAATCAAGGTCTTTCCTGAGAGGGGCACAGCGTGCTGTGCCCTTTACGGAAAGGCTTGGATTTGGAATCCGTTAATTTCGCAGAGGTCTCGAGTTGCGACCAATCGAATATTTTTCTTCCGACTTTTCTTGGTGGCACAGGCGTCTCGCCTGGGCGGCGCAGGCTAAAGCCTGCGGCTACAAAAACAACCATTTGAACGCAACCCGGTATAAATCCGCCTTTGCCAAAGGGGGATTTTTTCATTGGCTGCAAAGTTGCATCGCCTTCGATTTTGGCGCTGAATATCGCAAACTTGACCACGGGTTTTTATCTTATTGAAAGGCTACGGAGAAGACGCTATGATGCCTTACCGTCATGACCAGGTTTGCTTTGCATTACTTAGCCGTTAGCAAGTGCCTCCGCACCGTTCTCGCATCGTTTTTCCTGTTCTGTATCACCCTCACCCTTAGCGCCGCCCTGACCCGGGCCGCGGCTCCCGCCACGGTGTCCTTCATTCCGCAATGGCAGCCCCAGGCCCAGTTCGCCGGCTATTACGTGGCCCATGAGAAGGGCTTCTATCGGGAGCGGGGTCTGGACGTCAATATCCTGCGGGGCGGTCCGGAACGGCCGCCTTCGGAGATGCTGGCCCAGGGCCGGGCCGATTTCGGCACCATGCAACTCACCGCAGGTATTGTCCGCCGGGCCCGGGGCGTCAAGCTGATGGATGTCTGCCAGTTGGCCCAGCATTCGGCCCTGATGCTGATAGCCAAAAGGTCCAGCGGCATCATTGAGCCCCAGGATATCAACGGCAAAAAGGTCGGCCTCTGGGGCGAAGATTTTCAAGGCCAACTCCAGGCCTTTTTCCGGCAGTACGGCTTGAAGGTGCAGACCGTTCC
>DASWLF010000121.1:0-2007 GCA_036396255.1 Desulfobaccales bacterium | reverse complement strand
ATTGCTGCGTACTTGCCGCTTCCACCCGCACCGGGAAGCCTGCGTGGAGTGCCAGAAGATGGAGTTCTGGTATTGCCAGGAATGCCTGGATCAGTGCCGGGCCTGCACCGACCCCTGCTTATATTGCAAGTTCCGCCAGGGATGCGTCATCTGGGAACTGTGCCGCCAGGAGGCCAAGAAGCGCTGCAAGGAGAGCAAGGGGGAAACGGCGAAAAGGCGAAGGGGTTTAAAGGTCAAGGAATTGGTGGCGCAGGCGTCCCGCCTGTGCAACTGGACATAGGGCGGCCCTTGGCCGCCATTAATCGGCGTGCACGGCACGCCCTATGTTACTGCATGACGGGCCATGCCCGCCCTGCATTAATTGCTCGCCTCAGCCAATCGTAGGGTGCGTTTTACGCACCATATTAGTTTAAGCCCCTTAACCTTGGATGGGGCGTGAGACGCACCCTATATTGCGTCCCTGGTTCCCGAGCTCCTGCTTTGGAACCAGGATAATTTTTCTTCTTCCCTTTTCGCCTTTTCGCCTTTTTCCCTTTTCGCCCTTCACACTTACGTCTTCTTCTCCCAGCGGAGCAAATCCGTCACTTGCGCCAGGGTGCTGCCGCCTTTGATCTCCTCCCGGATGCGGTTCTCCTTCTCCAGGACGTCCATGGCCCGGTTGGCGTACTCCACCGCCATGCGCTGGGCCAGCGCGGTCACCCCGTCGTCGTCCCCCAGGAGCCAGTCGCCGGTCTCCACCCGGACGCCGGCGATGCGGATGGGCAGGCCGATCTCCCCGAACCCCCGGGGCTCCCCGGCGTTGGGCATCACCAACCGGGAGAAGGCCGGGAAGCCCAGCCTGGCGATGTCGCCGGAGTCCCTGAGGGCCCCGTCGATGACCACCCCGGCCAGGCCTTTTTGCAAGGCCGAGTGGGTGGCCAGCTCCCCCCAGATGGCCGGGCCCACCCCGCCGGCGTCGATGACCAGCACGTCCCCGGGCTGGGCCACGTCGATGGCCTCCACCGGCTTGGCCCAATCCCCCGGGTAGGTGCGCACCGTGAGAGCCCGGCCCACCATGCGGATGCCCGGGAACAGGGGGCGCAAACCCTCCAGCACCCCGCCCCGGTGCAGGGCGTCGGAGAGGTTGGCGGCGGAGACCATCTCCAGGACCTGGCGGATATCTTCTTCGCCCACCCGCTTGAACAGGGTGGTGGGGATCACCTCGCCTTCGTCCAGGGCCCGGCGAATCTCCCGGGTGGCGGCCTCGGGGTCCAGGGCCTTGGTGATGGCCCCGCCCACGATGACGTAAGTGGCCCCGTGGGCCACCGCCGCGGCCGCGGTCTCGGAGTTGATGCCGCCGGCCACCCCCACCGGAATCTGCACCGCCTGGCTCACCGCCTGCAAAATGGTAAAGGGGTCCCGGCCCCGCATCTGCTCGTCAATGGCCACGTGCACCGTGATGTAGTCCGCCCCCAGCTCCTCCACCTGCTTGGCCCGCACCACCGGGTCGGCCACCGCGATGAGATCCACCACGATGCGGGCCCCATAATTCTTCCCCGCCTGGATGCATTCCTCGATGGTGGCGTCCGTGGCGGTGCCCAAGACGTCGATGATCTGGGCCCCGGCCTTGGCCGCGGCCTCCACTTCGATGCGCCCCGCATCCATGATCTTCATGTCCGCCACGATGGCCTTGCCGGGAAAAAGACGCTTCAACTCCCGCACCGCGTCCAAACCCTCACTCTTGATCAGGGGAGTGCCGGCCTCCAGCCAATCCACCCCGGCGGGCACCGCCAGCTCGGCCACATGCACGGCCCGATGCAAATCCACAAAATCCAACGCCAGCTGCAAGATAGGAGGCATAGTTTTTTCCTTCGGAAAGTTATTTGGGGGAGGGCCAGGGAGTTTTTTGTAAGTGCTCCCTGCCCTCCCCCCAAGCCCCCCTCCCAACCCGCATCAGGGGCTGGGAAGGCGTGGCCTCCGGCCTCGACTTCCCAGCCTTAATACTTATGGGATTGGGGGTGGGGCTTG
>DASWLF010000120.1:0-1761 GCA_036396255.1 Desulfobaccales bacterium | reverse complement strand
TGGCAGGGGATGATGAGGGGGATGGGGTTCGCGGCGTTGGCCTGGCCCACGGCCCGGGCGGCGCCGGCGTTGCCCAGGCGGGCGGCCAACTCCCGGTAGGAGACGGCCACCCCCCAGGGAATCCGCCGCAGTTCCTGCCAGACCCGCAACTGGAAGGGGGTGCCGCGGGGGTCCAGGGTGAGGGCCGCGAAGTCGGTGGGGACGCCGGCGAAATAAGCGGCCAGCTCCTCTTTAACCGCGTCGATCATGGGAAGCAGGGAGGGTAGGGGAGGGGGCCCGTCCGTCCCCGGTTCCGGGCAGTCAAACTCCAGGGCGCTGAGGCCGCGCTCGGTGAAGTACAGGCACAGCGGCCCCAGGGGGGTCCCCTGGAAAAGGCACCGCCACTCCTGAGATTGTGAGCTTTCCTTCTTTCTGCGCATGGTTTTATCTCTTATGCTTAAAAATATATTTTCCTCTCAGACCTAACCCTTACGGGGTTGTGGGGGGGCAGGGGTGGGTCCCCCTGACCCCCTCCCTCCGATTAACTTACTAAAATACCGCTTCAGCCGCCAGCGGTGCCACCAGCGCCGCCGGGATCCGGGGGGCGGCGCGGCCTTGGCCGCATGCCAGTTAGGGTTGACCAGGAGCTCCAGCAGGTGCAGGGCCGGGCGGCCGGCCTCTTTGAAGCGGGCCCGGCAGGAGGCGCAGTAGGTGACCAGGTCTAGGTTCGCTTCGGACAGGCGGAAGTCCGTCATCTGCCGGGCCAGCTCCGGGTTCACCGCGGGCACCATGCCGCCGGAGCCGCAGCAGATGCTGCGCTCCCGGCTGTGGGCCATCTCCTCATAGCGGTGGCCCGAGGCCAGCACCAGGCGCCGCACCGCCTCGTGGATGCCGGGGCTATGGCGGGCCCCGCAGGCGTCGTGGATGTTAAAGACGCCGGCGGCTCCGGCCTGGACCCCCTCCGGCAACCCCATCTCCAGCATCACTTCATACAGGGAGCGGGTCTTGATCTCCGGCAGGTGTTCGGCGATGGTCTGGAGGCAGTGGGTGCAGGCGGCGATGAGCTCCTGGGCCCCCAGTTGTTCCATTTCCCGGGCCACATTTCTCAGCACCCGCTCCAGGACGTCCTGCTGGCCCAGCAGCTGGCTGGGGGCGCCGCAGCAGTTGAGCATGACGCCGGTGTCCGGCAGCCTCTCCCGGAGATAGGCATAGGCGGCTCTAACCAGGTGGGGGCTGTGGCCGGGCAGGGAGCAGCCCGGGAAAAAGACCCGCCGGGCCCGCCCGGTTGCCGGGTCCGGCCGGCTCAGGGTAAAGGTGGGAGAGGTGCCCCATTTGACATAGTTCTGGATGCCCCGGTGCGGCGGCAGGGGTCCCTGGCCGCCGGCCACCAGGCGCTGCCGGTAGTCCAGGCAGACCTGGCCGGCGTGCAAGTCCTTGGGGCACACCGCCTGGCAGAGCCCGCAGTAGTGGCAGGAGTAGGGAATGAGCGGCTCCGCCTCGCCCCGCGCCTGCAGGAGACGGACGAGCCCTTTCTCGGTGGAGGGAAAATCCCGGACGTAATGTTGCAGGAAGGTGCAGTTCTTGACGCATTGGGAGCAGACGCAACTGAGGCAGCGGGCCGCCTCCTGCCGGGCCGCGGCCTCACTGAAGCCCGGTTCAACTTCAGAGTCGGGTTGGACCAGGCGCAGGTCCAACGGCAGGTGCTCCTCCTCCGTCCGGGCCGCCTGGGCCACCTCGGTGGTGTCCACCACCAGGTTGGTGGTGCGGCTGCCGAGAGGCGGC
>DASWLF010000119.1:0-6733 GCA_036396255.1 Desulfobaccales bacterium | reverse complement strand
AAAGGGCCGGCCGGGGGGCCCTGGGCCTGGCCGGGGCCCAGGCGGGGCGGCTCAAGGTCTGGATCGATGACTGGCAGGCGGAGATGTCCGGGGAAACGCACCATCTAAAGGCCGGGGACCAGGAACTGGCCCTGGAGCTGGCCCTTACTGCGGTGAAACCACCGGCGCTGCACGGCGACGGCGGCTTCAGCCTGAAGAGCGCCCGGCATGACGCGGCCAGCTATTACTACTCCCTGCCCCGCCTGGAGACCCGGGGGCGCCTGACTATGGGCGGCCGGGTCCTTTCGGTCACCGGCTCAAGCTGGATGGACCACGAATTCTTCACCAGCTCCATGGCCCCGGGGCTGGTGGGGTGGGACTGGTTCGCCCTGCAGCTAAACGACGGCTGGGACGTGATGCTCTACCTGCTGCGCCACCGGGAGGGCGCCGTGGACCCGGCCTCAGCCGGGACCCTGATGGACTCCCAGGGCCACACCCGGCACCTGTCGGTCTCGGAGTTCCAGGTCAAGGCCGCGGGCGCCTGGAAATCGCCCCATAGCGGCGCCACTTACCCGGCGGGCTGGCAGATTGCCATCCCCGGGGCGGGCTATGAGCTCACCCTGACCCCCGCCCTGCCGGACCAGGAGATCCGGGCCGGCGCCCCGCCGGTGACTTACTGGGAAGGCGAAGTGCAGGTTCAGGGCCGCAAAGGTGGAGCCCCGGTCACCGGCCGGGGCTTCGTGGAACTCACCGGCTACGCCGGGGCCATGGGGGGGCGATTCTGAGGGTGGTTTCGGAAAAGTAATTTGAGGGGAGGGCCGGGGATGTGGCACCGGCGACCTCGCCGGTGATCCCTGGTCTTGGGCACGGCACGCCGTGCCCCTACAACTCCCCTCCCATCCCCCCTTATGGGGGTTGGGGGAGGGTTCAGGGAGGATTGTAAGGGGGCCGTCGGCCCCTAGCCCCCTCCCTGAATAGCCCTCCCCCAACCCAAAAACAAAGGGCGGACCCTCAGGTCCGCCCACCAGGAGAAAAGATGTTAACAATTTTGGGGAGAGGACCCGGCCTCTCCCCATATATGTAGTCGCGTTACCGCGTTAGCCAGCGGCCGTTGCGCACCGTGAAAAAGGCCCAGGGTTGGACCCAGTGGAGGAAAAAGAAGGCGTAATAGGAGTACAGGATACCGTAAATGAACTCCAGGTCCCGCTCCTGGTGGATGTAGTAGTACATCCAGATGAGGGTGAAGACGCCCAACCCCGCGAAGAATTTCACCAGGACGATGGGGTAGATATAGAAAGAGATCAGCAGGAGCCCCAGGAAGAGGTAAGTCAGGGGAAATTCAATCTGGGTGATGAAGAAATCGATAATGGGCAGGAGCCGGTGCCGGTTCCGGTACTTGCTAAAGATGAACTTGAGCTGCACCCAGTTTTCCCGGAAATTGCTGCGGTCCCACCTGAGGTACATCTTGCAGAGGCCGCGATAGCATTCGGGGACGACGGTGTGCACGATGGCGCTTCGCTGGTAGGCGGTGTAGTAGCCCTGGCGCAGCACGTAGTTGGTGAGGGCCCGGTCCTCGCCGATGGTGGCCGGCAGCCCCATGAAGGTCTGATGGAGCCACTCCCGGAGAATGGGTTTCAGGGCTTTGCGGCGATAAGCGGACAAGGCCCCGGGGGTGCAGGTGACGCAGCCGTACATGCTCTGGGAAGCCCGCAGAAAATCGAAGGCCAGGACGAAGCGCACTGCCAGCATGCGGGCCATCAAGCTGCGGGCCCGGTTGTAAACCTTGACGTTGCCGGCCACCGCGCCGATCTTGGGATCCTGCAGCATGGGGGCGATGACCTGTTTGATGGTGTCCGGCGCCACCACGCTGTCGGAGTCGATGGTGACGAAAAACTCGCCCCGCCCCTGGGTGAAGCCGGCGTAAAGCCCCGCCTTTTTACCCCGGTTCTTGGGAAAGCGGATGGCCTTGATGAGGTGGGGGTAGCGCTGGGCGGCCCGGTCCATGTAAAACCAGGTGTCATCCTTGGAGCCATCGTCGACGCAGATGATTTCCAGACGGTCGGCAGGGTAGTCGGAGGCCACCGCGGAGTAGATGGCCTTCTCCACCATGGCGCCTTCGTTATAAGCCGGGATGATGACCGTCACCCGGGGCAGAGGACCGGCGGGCACGGGGTAGAATTTGTACCGCCACCACAGCACGGTGCGCACCAACTGGAAGGCCAGGTAAGCCAGGGTAAAGCCGGCGCCCAGAGCCATGAGGGGCGAAGCGAAGCTCTGACGGCTCATTAGCTTCAGGTAGCCGTCGAAAGACCCGAACTTGATGGAGGCGATGAAACAGATTAACAAAATTGACGGGACCAGAATCTTCAGCATCTGGTCCACTAACTGTATCCGTTTTTCCTCTTTGGAGCGCCACTTTCCCTGGGTCAAGGGGAGGGCAGAGGTGCTGATTCGCATGGAGTTTATGGTCCTCGTTTCAGGGTGACGAATTAAACCGATCAATAATATATGCAAGGGACTTGCCAAAAAGAGCGGGGAAATAGCCTGGGTAACTTATTGATATTACGGCATGAATAAATTCATCAAATTTTGTTGCCCGCCTGGTGGAAGAAAATTTCTCGACTTGAGAGAATAGCTACGAAGCTTGATATAATTTTCTCAAATTGAGAAAATAACTGAGTGCAGAGGGGCTGGGAGGGCCGCTTCCGGCCGGGAGAGTTTAAACCCACGGGGCGTCAGGCTACCCAGGGGATGATGGGACCAACCGGGCCGGGGCCGGTAAAATAATTTTGTTTTTAAGGCGGGGGACCATGGTTCACTTCTCCCACATCTTGTGGTAAAAGAACCCTATCCACGTGTTTCAAGGGTTAAGGGACTGAGGCGGGATTGGCCCGGAATATGTATCCCCATCGAGGAAAATTCCATGGCAGGTAACGACACACCTGAAACCGGAGAGTCGGGTGGGCTGAGACTGGACCAATTGGGGCAGGAGGTGACCGTACCCCGGGGGGGTCGCATCGTCAGCCAGGGCGAGACCCCGGAATTCTTCTACGTGGTGCAGTCCGGAAAGGTGCGGGTTTTCCGGGAGACCCAGGATGGCATCCGCACCGAACTCACGGAGCTGGGGTCCGGGTCTTATTTCGGCGAGGTGGCCCTGGTCACCGGACAGCCCCGCACCGCCTCGGTGGAGGCCGTGGAGGATTCCACCCTGATCAAAGTCTCCAAAGAGGAATTCGACCGGTTACTGAATCAGAACCCCCAGTTGTCCCGCCATATCATCCAGCAGCTGGCCGCCTGGCTGGTGGCCGGCGACCAGCGCCTGGAGACGGAGACGGTGCACCAGGTCAAGCTGCGGCAGCTCTCCTGGTTCGATTACGCCCTGGTCATCGGCCTCAGCATTATCTTCGCAGTGGTTTTCAATTTATACAACGATAATCAGATTCCCTTGATGCAGGGATGGGGAGTGAAAGACGCGGTGCCGCAGATTTCCCTGGACCAGGCCCTGGAGTACTACCAAAAGAAAAACGCCATTTTCGTGGACGCCCGGAAGAATAACTTTTTCGAGCAGCGTCATATCAAAGAAGCTATCAGCTTGCCGGTGGTTTTCTTTGAGCTCCAATATCCCATGTTCCAGTTCATGTTGACCCAGATGGGGGCCTCGAAGGAGAAGCCCCTCATCGTTTACGGCGGTAATTACAGTAGGCGCTTCGACGTCGATCTGGCTCGCTTGCTGATGGAAAAAGGCCATGATAAGGTGTTGGTGTTTGGCGGTAACTACCAGGGTTGGGAGCGGACTTTCCCCGTGGAGGAGAAAAAAGGGAAGGCCCCGGGTACCATGCCTCTGGGTCTGGCCGGGCTCATTGAGTGGCTGCCGGTGGGTATTTTTCTGCTGCTCTTAATTCCCCCGGTGCGCCGCAGTCCCTACCTGTCGGTGGCTTGCCGCCTGCTCTTGGGGGTGATCTTCATTGAATTCGCCCTCAGCAAGATCATGCGCCCTGCGGTCTTTGCCCTGAATGTGGTGGATTACAACCTGACGCCGGCCTGGGGAGTAAACCTGTGGTCCCTGACGCTGCCCTGGGCGGAGCTGCTGGGCGGCCTTTTCCTGGTTCTGGGGATTCGCACCCGGGCCGCGGCCACCATCATCGGCGGGATGAATATCATTTTTATCATCGGGCTGGTCAACGCCATCTTTCTGGGATTACCCATCAACTGCGGCTGTGTGGGTGAGGTGGGCGAACCGGTGAACTGGTGGAAAGTTCTTAAAAATACCGGAATGCTGTTCATGGCCATACAAATCTTCTTTTACGATCGCCTCTTCGTGCTGGATCGGGGAGGGTTTATCTGGCGGGCGAGGTCAATATGAGGCAAAGTGCTAGCAAACCGTTGGTAGTCCTGGGATTGGTCATCGGCTGCTTAGCAATTTGGGGTTGTGGAGAGCCCCGGGCGCCTTTCGCCGGGAATTATCGCTCCGAAGCACCCTTCGCCGACAAGGGCCACATTGAATTGAATCTGAAGGAAAACGGCGAAGCCACCTGGAAGCTGGAAAAGGAAATGCGGGAGCTCAAATTCAAGTGGAAGGTGGAAGGTGACCACCTCTTCTTATACACCAGGGAAGGTGCGGTGATAGTTGTCACTCCCACCGAGGGAGGCAAGAAGTTGACGATGGACATGTCCGGCAACTGGAACCCCAGTTGTCCCGTCGACCAGTGCCTGATTTTTACCAAGGTATCCGGAGGGGGTTAATGGGCTGGCCGCGTTCTTTCCCAGGGCGCCAGGTATTGGCGGGACTGGGGATTTTCTTGGGAGTCCTGGCCTTATTGACCCAGGACGGCGCCGCCCAATCTCCTTCCCGCCGCAGCCAGGGCATCGAAGTGCGGCGTCTGGGGTTGAGCCGGGTGGGGGATAACACCCTCCTCACCCTGGTGTTGGACCGCAAAGCGGAACCCAAAGTTTCCAGCCGCATCGTGTCGGGGAAACCTCAACTGGTGGTGGATTTTCCCCAGGCCCGGGCGGGGCGGTTGCCGGCCCGCCTGGAAGGGGATGATTTCCTGGTGGAGCAGGTGGTCATTGAGACGGCCTCCCCCGGCGGCGGGGTGCGCATCATCCTGGACCTCTTTCCGGACCAGCCCTACGCTTACTGGCGCCAGAGCCGGCCCGGGACCGAAGGCCACACCATCTTCATGGTGGGCCTGAAGGCCGACCCCGCGGCGCGCCCCAAACTGGCGCAGATGCGGCCTCCCGAACCTTCGGAACCGGAGTGGAAACGCCAGCTCGGGCCTGAACCCGAGGTTTTGAAAGAAAGGGAATTGGAGCCGGCCTCGCCGGGCACCTCGCCGGGGCCGGGGCCCGAGGATTTCCGCGCCCAGGAACCTCTAATCAGCACGGCCCCCGGCAGTTTTGCCGAACTGCGGCGCCTGCTGCCCAAGGCCGAGACGCTGCTGCAGGGGCTGGAGCGCGACGGCTGGACCGTGTCCGAGTCCCGCAATTACGACCGCCCAGGGCAGCGCTTCAGCCGGGATTTCCTCCTAAACAACCGCAAGTATCCGGAACTGGTGGTGAAGATCGCCTACCTGCCGGCCAACACCCCCAATACCCCCAATATCGGCGTCCTCAGCCTGTCCACCGAACTACTGGGCGGCGAGACTGCGTCTAAGTACCAGAGCTTGCGGCAGTGGAGCTTCTCCCGCATCAAACGGGACTTTGAAGACATCGGCGATTTCTTCGACGATGCCCTGAAGCCCCTGCGGGTGAAGTTGCGGGAGCAGACCAAGGCTGTGGCCCTGCGGGACGCCCCGGTGTTCGAGAACTTTGTCAAAGGGGCCTGCCGGGACCCCAAAGTGGCCCAGGTGGTCATGGACCACGTGCGGGAAAAGGTGAACCCCCGGTTTGAAGGGGTGCAGTACACCGTGTGCGAGAACCCCCTGGTTCTTTTGAACATGGTGGATTTTCTCTACCTCAAGGTCTACTATGTGGACCCTCGCTAGGGAGGGAGCGATGGCAAAAGAAATCACCATCTTCGGCAAGCACACCTGACCCTTTACTATCAAGGCCCGGGAGGCCAAAAGTCAGGAAGGTTTTACCGTCATTTACCTGGACGTGATGGAAGACCCGGAGGCCATGGAAGAAATGCTGCGCCTCACCCAGGGAACCCGGCAAGTGCCGGTTCTGGTGGACGGCGGCCAGGTGAGCATCGGCTTCGGGGGTACCTGAAAAGTGTAACCGGCCCGCGGTCGCGGGCCTGGCGGCAGACGGCCGGGGGGGGTAAGCACCCCCCTTATGGCCATGGTCAAGGCATCGAGCCCCACGGCTCCTCTTCACGAGTATACTCCCCCCGCCCCCTCTCAGTTTTCAGCCCCAGGGCCTAATGATGGAGGCCTGGCCGCCTCCTGGCCCAATTTTGCTAGGCCAGGGGGCCATAAGCGGGGCGCCTCCCAGGGGTTTCAGGCCAAGGTTAGGCTTCTGCAAAATCCGGATAACGCCATTAGGCCACCCTGAGGGCAGGGGCGTGATTTCTCCCTTCCCGGGAGGCGCTTGGGCTTGCCATCAGCAGCCCGAGACGCCACAGCCTAGTATCGTGTCCCGGATATTATTTTCAAAACTATTCAGTATCTTCTGTAGACATAATGGTTGAAAGTTAAAGGCCTGCGAACCTTGCAAACGTGGTTTAAGCTGTGAGTCCAAGAGAACCACAGCCCAGAGCCACAACCAAGGAGGCAGGCCATGAGAACAAGTGTACTGTATGTGGGGTTGGATG
>DASWLF010000118.1:0-3352 GCA_036396255.1 Desulfobaccales bacterium | reverse complement strand
ATCAAACCATGCTGGATTTCCTGGGCCTGAAGCCCTTGCTGAATTTTCAGATGCGCCTGGGCGAAGGCACCGGCGCCGCCCTGGGCCTGTGCCTGCTGGAGGCCGGGGTCCGGATCTACCGGGAAATGGCCACCTTCCAGGAGGCCGGGGTGGCGGAAAAAGGGTAATAAGCTGAGGCTTTTTCAGGGAGGATTGTAAGTGGGCCGTCGCCCTCGACTCCCACGACCATAAACCGAAAACCGAAAACCAAAAACAGAAAACAGAAAACCGTATTATGAACACCCTGCCCCTGGCCCTCACTTTTCTCACCAAGTTTCCCTGGTTCCGGGCCGCTCCGGCCGAGGCCGGCGCCCTGGCCCGGTCCATGTTCTGGTTCCCCTGGGTGGGGGCCTTGCTGGGGGTGGTCTTCTGGGGGGCCTGGGCCGGGTTGCCGCGCTTCTTGCCGGACCCCGCGGCCGCCGGAGTTCTTTTGTGTTTGACGGTCTGGCTCACGGGCGGCCTGCACCTGGACGGCCTGGCGGACACCGTGGACGGGTTGGGCGGGGGCCGCACCGTGGAGGAACGCCTGGCCATCATGAAGGACTCCCGGGTGGGGACCTTCGGGGTCCTGGCCCTGGTGCTGGTCCTGGTCCTGAAATTTTCCTTGTTCCTCAGCCTGGCCGGCAAGGGGACGGCCGCCGGCCTCATCCTCTATCCCATGGTGAGCCGCTGGGGCATGGTGCTCCTGGCCTATCTGTCGCCCTACGCCCGGCCGGAAGGGGGTCTGGGGCAGGCCATGACCACCGGGGTGAGCGCCAGGGTTTTGGCCGGGGCCACGGTGAGCGCCGCGGCCTTGTCGGTGGCGGCCTTCGGGGTTCGGGGCCCCATCCTGCTGGCTGCCGCGGGGGCCCTGGTCTGGCTGGGCAGCCTCTATTGCCGGAAAAAACTGGGCGGGGTCACCGGCGACGTCCTGGGCGCGGCCAACGAAGCCCTGGAAGTCCTGGTGCTGGGGGGGGCCCTCCTGGTTGGTTAGTTGCCCCAGGCCCTTGCCGGTGCGGGGCCCCGGACCCGGTATTTTCAACCCGGCATTTTTCTGGTAAAATAAATTCAAGACAAGTTCGCCGGCTGGGGGTAGGGGCGGTGCGCCAACCGCCCTACTTTTTAGGTCCCGGGATTCCCGGCGACCCGGGTCAAGGAGGGGGTCATGTTACCGGATGTAATGGAAATTAAAAATAGATTGAACGGAATCAAGGAGCGCCTGGAACTCCTCCGAGGTCATCTTTGATCTGGGGGGCAAGCAGGTCAGGCTCAGGCATATCGAAGAATTGACCGCGGTCCCGGAGTTCTGGGAGGACCAGGCCCGGGCCGCCGACATCCTCCGGGAGCGGGGCGCCCTGCTGCAGGCGCTGCAGGAGTGGGAGCAGCAGACCCGCCGGGTGGAAGACCTGGAGGTGCTCCTGGAGCTGGCCCTGGAGGAGGATGACCACCGGGCCCTGAAGGAGGTGGCCTCGGAACTGGCCAACCTGGAGGGCCCTTTCCAGGATTGGGAGCTCAGGCTCCTGTTGGGCTCCGAAGAGGACCAGAAAAACGCCATCATCACCATCCACGCCGGCGCCGGCGGCACCGAAGCCCAGGATTGGACCGAGATCCTGCTGCGCATGTATCTGCGCTTCGCGGAGCGTAAGGCCTTCAAAACCGAGACCATCGACCTCCTGCCCGGGGACGAAGCGGGCGTCAAGAGCGTCACCTTCACCGCCAGCGGCCCCTACGCTTACGGCTACCTGAAGAGCGAATCCGGCATCCACCGGCTGGTGCGCATCTCGCCCTTCGACGCCAGCGGCCGCCGCCATACCTCCTTTGCCGCGGTGCAGGTGCTGCCGGAGGTGGATGACAAGATCGAAGTCGAAATCAACGACAAGGACCTGCGGATCGACACCTTCCGGGCCAGCGGCCCCGGGGGGCAACACGTCAACAAGACCTCCTCCGCGGTGCGCCTCACCCACCTGCCCACTGGCATCGCGGTCTCCTCCCAGACGGAGCGCTCCCAGCACCGCAACCGGGAACTGGCCATGAAGGTGCTGCGGGCCCGCCTCTACAACCTGGAGAAGCGCCGGCGGGCAGAAAAGAAGCAGGAACTCCAGGACGCCCAGAAGGATATCGCCTGGGGCAGCCAGATCCGCTCTTACGTTCTCCAGCCCTACCGTCTGGTGAAGGACCACCGCACCAAACACGAGGAAGGCAACGTGGACGCGGTCCTGGACGGCAACCTGGACCCCTTCGTGGAAGCCTACCTCCTCCACCCGGAGGAAGAGAAGTAAGCCGCCGGAAGCGTTTTTCAGCAAACCCCATCTGGCGGTGCGCCATGCCGCGTCTTTACCGTAGGGGCAGGGTTACCCTGCCCCTCCAGGTTTTCTGCCCCCCAACCCTTATCGTCGTCAGCCGCGCCATATTTTTCTTGACCATATAAATAATTGTTTATAAATTTATTTATCGCCGAGGACTTCAAAGGAGCCTCCATCTTGGAAGGGCGCCTCAACACCCTGGCCTTTCTGGCCAAAAGCCTGGGAGACGAAAACCGGCTCAGGATCCTCCTCAGCCTAAGGAACGGCAAAAAATCCGTCTCCAGCCTGGTGGAGGAGTTGAACCTCTCTCAGCCCCTGGTTTCCCATCACCTCAGGGAATTGAAGCGGTCCCTCCTGGTGACCGTGGAGCGCCGGGGGCCTTTTATTTATTACGAAATGTCCGATGCCAGGATCCCGGGGATCCTGAAAGCCCTGGATGACTTGGCCGCGGATTTGCTGGCGGCCAGAAGCGGCTTCTAGCCGCGGGAGACGATGAGATGAGCCCGGACCGACTGCAACCCATCCTTAATTCCATGGACCCGGAGGAAGCCCTGGCGGCCCTGGCCGCGGCTGCCAAAAAGCTCTTGCCCCTCCTGGGGGAAGAGGCCCGCTTTTCTTTCATGGTGCACCTGGTGGGCGCGGCCGGCGGCGACAAGGTGGGCAGCCTGGTCCACCTCTGACTGGCCACCTGCATGGGCGAAGGTGTCGACCCGACCGAGATGTGCAAGAGCCTGGTGGATAAGGTGACCCGTTCCCGGCAGCTCATGGCGGTGGCGGACCCGGAGCTCCTGGTCCTCTTCGAAGACTGGCTGGAGCAGCTGGAAGACGAGATCGTCTTCCTGGTGCAGGAAAATCCGGCGCTAACGGCCCCGGCCCTGGCTCAGAAGCTGGCCCTGCCTGCCTCGGGAGTCACCTTTCTGCTCAACAAGCTGAAAAGGGAGGGCCGGCTGCCGGAGGGTTGAGGCGCAGGCGTAGGGGCGGTTCGCGAACCGCCCCTACAGGGTCTCCGAAATGGCCTGGTCCATAATATA
>DASWLF010000117.1:0-12165 GCA_036396255.1 Desulfobaccales bacterium | reverse complement strand
TTCTGACCAAGTGGGGGTTTGAGCCAATATTCATAGGAGCCGCTGGACTGATCCTGTTGGCGGGAATCTTGGCCTCCGGGCTTTTGGAGCGGGTCACTCCAACCATCAGGGGTGCAGCATCCTGAGATGAGAGGCGCCCACGGCGCAAGGTGCGGTGCTCAGTCAGACAACCCGTTGCGGCAAGAAGGAGTTTAATAAAAATTCCTTTGAATTCCGCCGAACTTTCATATCTTTGGGGTTTCAGTTAATAGAACCTTCACGAGCTGCATTGTTTTCTTGAGGGCCCAGTAAGGCAATGAGCAACTGTGGCGAATCCCCTGATGAAGGAGAAGATGATGAAAAGACCTGGTTTATTTGCCAGTGTAGTCCTTACGGTGGCTCTCGTTCTTGCCCCCTTTTCTTGGGCGCAGGCTGGCCCGGGGCGAGGGGGCGGGATGCATTATGGGATGATGTGGGACGCCAAGACGGTGGAGACAGTGAAGGGAGAGGTCACTTCCGTGGATAAATATACTCCCGGAAGGGGGGGCCAGTCTTATGGCTTGCGCCTGACCTTAAAGACGGACAAGGAAACACTGTCCGTAATTCTCGGTCCTGCCTGGTATATCGAACAGCAACACTTTGCGGTCGCCCCCAGGGACCAGGTGGAAATCAAAGGGTCCCGGATACCGATACAAGGGCAAGCGGCAATCATTGCCGCGGAAGTGAAAAAGGGCAATCAGATGTTAAGGCTGCGCAATGACAACGGCATCCCCTTATGGGCTGGCCCGAGATAAGGTTTCGTTTCGCCTTGCCGGAGAAGTTGATGCGATTCACCTTCAAATGCCTATCCTGCATTTTATCGGTTGCCACGGCCATTCTTATTCTTCGGTCTGGAACGGCGGCGGCCCAGGGAAAAGATTATCAGGCCTTAAGTCTGGAAGACTGCCTGGCCCTGGCCCGGAAATATAACCCGGTGCTGAGCGCCAGCCGGGAGAAGGTCCAGGAGTTGGTGGCGGATTACCAGGTGGCCAGGTCCAAATTCTTTCCCCGGCTAGTATTAACGTCTTATTATGATAGACAGCCGCCTAACCGATTCTCTCCCGGAGGTGGTCTGACGAACATTGAGTTGTTTAAGAGGGAAGGGTTTACCGGCGTTTATGGCAAGCAGTTAGTTTTTGATGGATTGAAGACCTATCTCAATACCCAGGCCGCCAAAGCCGGCACGCAGTCGCAGAAACAAGAGGTTCAAAGGACCGCGGACGAGGTGGCTTACAGCGTGACCGAGGCCTTCTACCGCCTGATCGAGGCCAAGGAAAACCTGAAGGTGGCCCAGGAGGCCTTGCAGCAGCGTCAGGAATTCGGCAGATTGACCGAGGCTTTTTATAAAGCCGGGAAAGTCACCAACCTGGATTTTGTGCGGGCCCAATCCCAGGTTTCCGACGCGGAGCAGGCCAGGGTGGAGGCGGCAAACGCTGTACGCCTGGCGCAGGAAATTCTGGCCCGCACTCTGGGGTTGAAGGAGCAGGTCCAGGTGGACATCAAAGGGAAGCTCCCCCAGGAATTCGCTGCCGCCGGGGACTTAAACTCATTGTGGCAGGAAGCGCTGAAGACCAATCCGGAAATTAAGAAATTAGATTTGGATATTGCCCAAAGCCAGACTCTGACCAAAGCCGCCAAGGGTTCTTATTTTCCGGAAGTGAGCCTCCAGGCGGGCAGCGACGTGCGCCACCGGGACCTGGGCGGCACCAAGCCGGAATGGATCGCTGGGGTTTTCATGGAGTATCCCTTCTTCGAGGGTGGCCTGACCAGGGCCCAGGTAGCCAAAGCCTCCTCCCAAACCCTGCAATTATCGGAGAAAAAGCGGGATCGCCTCAACAGCCTCAAGGTAGACCTGACCACCGCCTGGAAAGACCAGGAGAACGCCCGCCAGGGGGTGGCCACCACCAGGCAAACCGTGGCCACCAACGAAGAGGCTTACGCCAGCGCCCAGGCTCTCTATCGCCATGGCAAGGCCATCGGACTGGACGTGCTCCAGGCCCAGGTGGACCTGACAGGCTCGCGTTTCAACCTCATCAGATACGCCGTGGCCTATGAAATCGGCAAGGCCAGGATCAAGCAAATTACCGGCTCCGGCCCCTTCGAATCGCAGCAGCAGAGGAACAACGGGAGGCAGCAGTAGTGAAAGTACCTGGGGGAAAGAAATCCATCGGCATTGTCATAGGGCTAATCATCATAATCTTATTGGGCTATCGCCTTTTGTGGAAACGTCCGTCAGTGCCGGTAATAGCAGTGAAGAAAGTTGAGGTCCAAGGCAAAGTCCATGGACCGGGCACGGTGCAATCCAAAGTGCCGGTAACGGTGAGCGCCAAGATCACCGGGATCTTGGAAAAGCTTCATGCCGACCAGGGCGACCGGGTGCAAAAAGGCCAGATCCTGGCGGAACTGGACGCGTTGGAACTGAGGGCCAGGGAGGCGGCGGCACAGGCGGTTAAAAACCGCGCCCAGCGCGACCTGGCCCGGGCCCAGGCGGATTTAGGCAAAGCCCAGGCCAACCTGGGCCTAGCGCAAAGCAATTACCAGCGGGACCTGGAAGTCTTCAAGCCGGGCTACATCTCCCAGGCCGCCTTTGACACCACCAAGGCCCAACTCCGGGTAGCCGAAAGTGAGGTTAATGCCTATCAAGCCACGGTGGCGGCCTTGCAGGCGGCGGTAAAACAGACGGAGTCGGAAACCCACGCGGCCTCAGCGCTGCACAATTATACCCGCATCCCGGCCCCCATGGACGGGTTGATCACGGTGCGCAAGGCGGAGGTCGGCACTACCATAGCCCCCGGTATCCCCATCTTTCAAATGGTTAACCTGGACCAAATTTGGATGGCCGCCTGGATCGACCAGGCTTTGGTCGGTCAACTGGGCGTGGGCCAGGCGGCCCGGATCACCCTGCGCTCAGGAAGGGTGTTCCAGGGAGAGATTGTCCGGATCAACCAGGAAGGAGACCCGGTGACCCGGGAGCTGGAGGTGGATGTGAAATTTGAGAAGTTGCCCCAGCCCCTGGTCATGGGAGAAGAAGGGGAAGTGGATATTGTCACCGGGCTACACACCGGGCCGGCAGTGCCGCTGTCCGCGGTCATGTCGAAGAATGGCTCTAAAGGGGTTTTGGTGGCGGATAATGGCCTTTTGCGCTACCGCAAAGTCTCCCTGGGGCTCCAGGACGGCGTCCGGACTGCGGTATTGGAGGGATTGAAGGAAGGCGACCTGGTGGTGGTCAACCCTGCCGGTCTTATCCCCGGTGCCAAGATCAGCCCTAAAATCCAGGCAGGCGCCCGAGGGGACTGATGGACTTAGCCGTTTATGACCTCAAGCTCCACCGCGGGAGGTTCATTGCCACCGTCATCGGTGTGGGCCTGCTCTTTACCATCGTCCTGGCCATGAACGGCTTGTACCGGGGCAATATTTACGAGGGCCTGGCGGTCATCAACGCCATCAACCCAGACCTCTGGGTGGTGGAGCGTTTCCGGGGCGGCCCCTTCAACGAACAGTCCACCATGCCCGAGTATTATCATTACAGCGTCAAGGCCGTTCCTGGGGTGGAGCAAGCATCCCCCTTTATTTACTATACCGTGGAGCGGCGGATCGGCCAAGAGAGCCGGCACTTCAGCATCGTCGGCTACGATATCGTCAGCGGCCTGGGTGGACCGCAACAGATTCAGGCGGGCCGGGGCCTTCAGCAGGCCCATTACGAGATGGTGGCCCACCCCAAGCTGGGGGTGCGCCTGGGGGAAAAGGTGCCGCTGGGCCTTCACACCTATACGCTTGTAGGGCTGACCAAGGAGGCGGTTGATACCAATGGCGACCCCCTGGTCTACCTCTCCCTGCCCGACGCCCAAGAGGTGCTCTATCAGAAAGACAACGAAGAAATCCGGAATCAGCGGACCCGCCTAAGCCGTAGCCTGGCGCTGCAAAATTCTCTAAGTCCGTTGGCCGCAGATAAACTGCTACCCAGCCTGCAACCGGACACCCACATTATCAATGCCATCCTGGTTAGATTGAAGCCTGGCGCCAATCGCGCCGAGGCAGCCCGCCATATAGAAGATTGGCTCTATTTTTCCACCTATACCACCCAGCAAGAGACCCAATTGATGTTGAAGGGGCGGCTGGCGGGCATGACCAAGCAGCTTATGCTTTTCCGTATCCTGCTGATGATCATCTCAGTGGTGATCATCTCCCTGGTCATCTATACCTTCACCATGGAAAAGATTCGCTCCATTGCCGTCATGAAGCTCATCGGCGCACCCAACCGGGTTATAGTCCGCCTGGTGATGGAGCAGTCGCTGCTGTTGACCATCACCGCCTTCGGGTTCGCCCTGGTACTCATCAACCAGACTTATCACCTTTTTCCCAAGACCATCCTACTGGTTCCGGAGGACGAGATCATTACCTTCATCGTGGTCTTGTTTGGCGGCATCCTGGCCAGCATCCTGGGAATCGCACAGGCCCTAAGGACCCAACCTGCCATGGCTCTGGGAGGTCAGTGATGGAAATCCTGAGAATCGAGGGCCTCAGCAAAATTTTTGGGTCGGGCCGCCTGGAAGTGAGGGCTCTGGAAGAAATCAATCTCTCGGTCTCCGCCGGTGATCTGGTAGCCCTGCTGGGACCCAGCGGCTCCGGCAAGACCACCATGCTGCTCTGCACCAGCCTGATCCTGGAACCCACCCAGGGCAAAATCGTCTTTGACGGCCAGACCATTTTTCAGAAAAACGGCTGGTCCGGCGGGGTGGACATCCGGCGCCTCCGCCGGGAGAAAATGGGTTTCATCTTCCAGGCTCATAGCCTCATTCCCTTTCTTACGGCCCGGCAAAATGTCCAGTTTCCCCTGAGTCTGGTGGGCATTAATGGCGATGTCGCCCAGCGGCGGGTGATGGAACTTCTCGAATACATGGAAATCGCCGACCGGGCCGATTATCTGCCCGCTCTCCTTTCCGGGGGCGAGCAGCAGCGGGTGGCCATCGCCCGGGCTCTGGCCAATAACCCCCGCCTGATCCTGGCCGATGAACCCACCGCCTCCCTGGACACCGTGCGCGGCAAGAAGGTCATGGAATTATTAAAGAAGATCGCCAAGGAAAACCAGTCGGCGGTAATTGTCGTGACTCATGACGTGCGCATGATCGAGGGGTTCGATCGGGTCTTTCACCTCAAAGACGGACGACTCAATAATACGCATTAATTTCCCCTCTTCTGGAGTTCAGTCGGACAGCCTGAAAATTTTTTTCAAAAAGTGCTTGACAAGGAATTCTTAGTGCTTATATATTTAAGCAAATACTAAAATACTAAATAGATGCCATGAAATTTCATTCTGCCGAACTCTTCAAGGTCCTGGGGGTGGACACCCGGGTAAAAATCATCGAACTCCTGAAGACCCAGGGGCCTCTAGGGGCTATGGAAATCGCCAAGCAACTGGGGATCACTCCAGCCGCGGTGTCGCAGCACTTGAGATTACTGCGGCAATCCGGGCTAGTGCGGAGCGAGAGAAAAGGGTATTGGATTCCCTATTCAATTGACGAAGAAGCCTTGGAAAAGTGTGGCCGCCAACTGGCCCAAGTCTGCACCTGTGGGTGCCAAAGCGCCGGCAAGGAACAAGAATTGCTCAAAGTCGACCTGGAATCGCTCAAGAGATGTCAAAGGGAATTGGCAAACGAACTGCAGTTGGTGGAAGCCAGAATTAAGGAATTGGAGTCCGAATAAGCAGGCGAAAATAACCCAAATTTTTTTAAAATAATAATTTAGTAATTGCTTAATAACTAATAGATAAAGGAGGTGATCAGCATGTGTACTCCCAAAGGAATGCAGCATCCGGGTCCAGTATGCGGTTGCGAATGCGGCTGCGGCCTTTCTTTCCGCCGGTTCTTTTCAGCCGGGGAAGAACTGAAGTGCCTGGAGAACTACCGGGACCAGCTAAAGAAGGAACTGACCGGGGTTGAGGAGCACCTAAGAACGCTCCAGGATAAGTGAAAGTTTGCGGGCACTGTCAGGCATGAACTCTTAACCACCAAAAGAGAAGAAAGGAGGTGATCCGAATGGCTGACCAGCAAAAGAAGTGCGGTTGTGGCTGCGGCTTGGCGAAGCCGGGGAAACCCGAGGCTGAAGCCGCCAAAGGCAAGCAGGAGGCCAAAGACCCCAAAGCTACGAAGTAGGCCTAACCATCAATGGCCGGAGGCAGGGGCAAAACAACAAACCCTGCCTCCGGCCCTTTCGAAAATGGTTGGGGACTTATTTAAAGGAGGTGCGCCATGAATTTGCTGGTTTTAAGCTTAAGTCATTTTTTCCATTTATTCGCCACCGTGATCTGGATCGGCGGCATCTTTATGGTTCTCCTGGTAATCCTCCCCAGCGCCAGGAAATCTCTGGAACCAAGCACCATGGGAGGGTTAATGAAAGAAATCACGGGGAGATTCACTCCCCTGGCAAACGCCAGTATTCTGGTGATGGTTGTTACCGGGGTTATCATCGCCTTTTATAAGGAAAAAATTGGCGGATTTTTCCAGGTCGGCGACTTCTGGAATGCCACTCTGCTCTTCAAGCATGCTTTGATAGCCTTAATGATAATCATTCACTTTTACCGAGGATTGGTATTGGCTTCCAGGATCGGGGGATTATCCGCTCAAGCCGCAGGATCGCCTTCCTTATCTTCCCAAGTTGCCGGGCTGCAAAAGTTGTCACTAAATCTCGTTAAAATCAATTTTGTCCTGGGGATCATGGTCTTGCTGGCTACCGGGCTATTGATGTCAAAATAGATTTGCCCATCATTATCAATCAATGCCTGAAATGATCCCCTGATCCGCACCAAATATCCAATTGACCGGCATTTCTGCCAGCCTTTATAATGGAGGAGGAGAGTTTCTTGAGATGAACAACATCTATGAAGAATCGGCTCAAGAATACAATGATTGGTTTGTCCGGAATGAGCTCGCTTACCAGTCCGAGCTTGCGGCTATCAAAGCCTTCATGCCGAAAGCAGGCCAGGGTTTGGAAATCGGGGTGGGGACGGGAAGGTTTGCCGCCTCGTTGGGGATCAAAGTGGGGGTAGAGCCGGCCAGGACCATGGCAGCAATCGCCAGGAAACGGGGAATAAAAGTCCTTGAAGCTTATGCGGAAGAACTTCCTTTTGAGGATGAATCCTTCGATTTTGTCCTGATGGTCACTGTCCTCTGCTTCCTTAAAGACCCTTTCGGCGCTCTTCAAGAGGCGACGCGAGTCCTTAAACCGCGAGGCCGGCTGATCATTGGCATGATCGACCCGGACAGTCCCCTGGGCAAATCGTATGAGGCGAACAAGGGAAAGAGCAAGTTTTACCGCCAGGCGAGGTTCCAGCCGGTGGGCCGGGTCCTGAAATGGCTGGAAGAACTGAACTACCTAAACGTTCAGACCCACCAAACCATTTTTCAAGACCCGGCGACGATTACGGTTCTGGAGCCGGTGAAGAACGGCCATGGCGAAGGGGTTTTTGTGGTAATCGCCGGGGAAAAATCCTTTCAGGCTCCTCCTTGCCCGATCTAAGTTGCCTTGACTTGCCAGATCTTCAGCTTATTGATGATCTTGGGGATAAAAAGAGAAAAAGCAAAAAGACCCAGTGAGAAGAACACCTTCCAGGTGAGGAGGTTGGCCCACTGGCCGGTGGCCCAGACCTCCTTGACGGTGCCCACGAAGAAGGTGAAGATGAAGGTACCCGCCAGAATGCCGAGCCCCGTGCCCCAGATGTAATCCCGGAAACGCACCTTGGTCAGCCCCATGCCGAAGTTCATGGGGGTGAAGGGAAAATATACCAACCGTAAGTAGAGCACGGTGGCAAAGCCGTTGTGCTCGATGGCGTCGTCATATTTCTTGAGCTTGTCGCCGATGAGGGAAGCCGCAAACTCCCTTCCCAGGTAGCGCCCAATAAGAAAGGCCCCCGCGGCCCCCAGCATGGCGGCCACCCAAACGTACACAAACCCCCAATAGGGGCCGAAGATGGCGGCCCCCAGCGCAGTGAGCAAGGTCCCGGGAATGAACAGGCAAACCCCCGCGCTATATACCAGAATAAAGGCCAGGGGCGCCCAGAAGCCCGCGGCCGCAAGCCAGGCCCCCAGCTTCTCCACGGTGAGAAAGTCCCTGACGCCGATAAAACGAACCGTCACCACCGCCGCGGCAACAAACAATATCAGGATCACGGCCTTTAATATGGCCGCTCGCCGGAATCTCCCTGGCTGCATGACAACCTCTTAAGCTGCAGCGGTTTGCTTACGCTGCGCCTTGTCTTTTCTCCAGGAGCGAACACGAGTTCGCCCCTTGGGCCACACCCTCTCCTTAATAAAGGAACGGTGTTATGCAGATTTATTTACTGAAGAGCCGCCCCAGGAAACCTTTCTTTGGCAGCTCCGGCTCGGGCAGCTCGAGATGCCGGCAGATGACGGCTTCCAGTTTATGTTCGTCCACATCGGTGCCTTCCACCACAATCTCGTCGCCCACCATCACCGCCGGGGCAGCAGGCAAGTCCAATTCGAAGTACTCGTCCGTTTGGTATTCGGCGATGGGTTTGGAGATGACTTCACATTCAAAGCGATATTTCTGGCCCAACCTGGGCATCATCTGCAGGAAATGCTTTCAGGGCTTGCCGTTGGGTTCGTTCAAAAAGAATCTGACCTTCAACATATTGCTCCCCTTTACCTAAGGTTTGTCCGGTGGTAGTTAAACCGGGTTATTCCCCAAAGATCCGTCCCAGGATGCCCTTCTTGGTTTCTTTCGGCAATTCCGGCAATCCCAGGTGGCGGCGAATGGCGGCTTCCACCTTTTCCTCGGAAATATTAAGTCCCTGCGTCACCACCTCGTCATCCACCATCGCAGCTGGGGCCGGCGGGAGGCCCAGTTTAAGGTATTCAGCGGTTTGGTATTCGGCCCGCGGTTTGGAGATGGTCTCCACCTCAATTTCATATTTCTCGCCCAACCTGGGCAGCATCTCCTGTAATTGCTGTCAGGGTTTCCCGCAAGGTTCGTTCAAGAAAAATCTAACTTTCAGCATTTTTTCTTTCTCCTTTGAAGGGTTATTTCTTAGCGACCGCCGCCATGCGGGAGAGGAACTGCTCCGGCGGCAGGTAATCCACCAGGCGCAGGTCCTGGCACTCGCTGCCCCGGCTATCCAGGAAAACCACCGTCGGCACCCCTTTGACGCCATACTGGCTGACCAGGCGCTCGTGCAGCGGATTCCCTTTCTGGGTCAGGTCCACCTTGATCATGAGGAAATCTCGATCCGCCAGTTTAACCACGTCGGCATGGTGGAAGGTGATCTCCTCCAGTTCCCGGCAGGGGGTGCACCAGGTGGCATAGAAGTCGATGATCACCGGCTTTTGCTCTTGTTTGGCCGTCCTCAAGAGCTGATCCGAATAAGGTTGCCAGGTTACTCCCGGGCCCCGTAGCGCCCAGGACCCCACCAGGAAAGTGGCAACTATCACACCCACCAGGGTCGCGACGGTCTTGAGCCACTGGAAACTCCGGAAAGTCGCGGTGGTGCGGTCCAGCCACCCCAGGTGCACCGCCGCGGCCAGGGCCACAGCGGCCAGCAGGAGCACGCTCACGGATTCGGGCAGCAGCGGCCTGATAAAATAGGCCGCCATGCCCACCAGGACCCATCCCATGAGCTTCCGCACCCAGAGCATCCACTCCCCGGACCGAGGCAGTTTCTCCAGGCTGCCGGAAAACACGGCCAGGATGAAAAGGGGCAGGCCCAATCCCAGGCTGAGGGTAAAAAAGACTAGAAATCCCAGCCAAGGCGACCCCAGGCTGGCCACCCAAGTGAGCAACCCCAGCACGAAGGGACCGATACAGGGTGCGGCCACCAGCCCCAGGGTCAACCCCATGAACAGACTGCCGAAGTAACCTGCATAGGACTTGGAGGCGGCCTGGGTGAGGCTGCCGGGCAAGCGCAACTCCCATAAGCCGAAGAGGCTGGTGGCGAAGAACACCAGGATGGCGGCCACGGCCACCAACACCAGGGGATTTTGCAGCGTGGTCCCCATGAGGCCGCCGGTTAAAGCCGCCGCCACCCCCAGAGTGGAGTTGGTAAGGGCCAGGCCCGCCAGGTAAAAAAGGCCGTGCACCAACAGGCGCCCCTGACCCTGACCGCTCGTGCCGCCGAAATAAGAGACAGTGATAGGCAGCAGGGGATAGACGCAAGGTGTCAGGTTGAGGGCCATGCCTCCCAAAAAAATGCCCAGCAAGGTCCAGACCATGGCCCAACCGCTAAGGGGGCCAGGGGGCTTGGCTTCTGCGGCAGTCTCGCCCAGCCCCATGGGCGCCGCGGCCACGGGCAGACCAGCCTTATGCCATTCCGGAAACCCTAAGGGATCACGGTAAACGTTTTCGTAACCGAGTTTAACGGCCACCCGGGCCGCCGAGTCGCTGCGGACTCAGGCCAGGCCCGCTCAGTAAAAAACGATGAGCCGGTCCTTTACGGGGCCCAGAAATTTGTCGAGCGCCCCCTGAGAGCGCCACCGACCCCAGGCGCTGGGCTCTATGGGGAAATTCACCGCGCCCTTAATATGGCCGGTGCGGTATTCCCAATCTTGCCTGGTGTCCACCAACAGGAGCTTACCGGCATCTTGCCGGTAGCGATCCGCCAGATCCTCGGTGGTTATCAGGCGATAGCCGCCGCTTTGGGCTTCGGCCTTGACGTCCTCCCAAGTGGCCTCTTTGGTGATTATCGGCCGATGGAGATACCACAGGACCCCCAACGTCAGGGCCGCGGCCACCAGGGCCAAAATTGTGGTTCCTTTTCGCTGCATTGCCTACCTCGTTGCGGTTACGATATCTTTCCTTCCCTGGATAATTTAGACAAGAGGAAGGTGTCTCCCCTCTCAGACAGCCCGAGCTTACGGGCCAGGTCTGCTGGACTCAAGGGGCCGTGTTCTTCAACCAGCAAGACCACCTCGTGTTCCAGTTCGTCCAGCCAATCTTCAAACAGGACCAGAAGTTCCGGGTCGGCAACCGCCATCAATTGCCGGGATTGCGCCACCCGGTACACCTTGTAGAGCTTCTTTTCCCTTATGAGTAATAGGAGGAATTTTTATATTTCTCCGCATCTTCAGGGCTAAGCTGGCGCTTGCCTCCATGAGAATCAAAACTTGCGCAGACATGGTCGTCCCGGGCGAATTGCTCTTTACTTCCATCCCAGGGTTCAGCATGAAGACAGGTTCCCATCCGCAATGATGCTGCATCCGGCTGAAAATACTTGCAGTCCATGCACCTCACCAGGTTCATGATGCCCCCTTAATTTGAGGTAGTAGCAAAACCTATCTATCGGGTTTTTACTGCTGGCAGACTTGAATGAAAGAATCTAAAGCAGGAGTATCTGGGTCAATCTGTCAATCTTGGTTCATGCCAATCTGCCTTCTCTTTTAAGCTTGGTGAGCAGGAAGGCCGCTCCCGCAAGAGGCAGCCCGAACCTTTCGGCAAGTGTTTCCGCATTCAGGGATTTGGCTTCTTTGGCAAAAGAAACAACTTCTTCTTCCAACTCCTCCAGCCAATCTTCGAAGAGAACCAATAGCTCAGGGTCTGCCACCGCCATTAATTGCTGGAAGCGGGTTACCTTGTTCACTAAACTGCGGCACATATTTGTCGGGTCGACACCTTCGCCCACGCATTCCGCCAGTCAGAGGTGAACCATGCTGGCCAGCTTGTCGCTTCCGGGCTCGCCCACCAGGTCAATGACAAAATTCGCCCAAGCTTCCTCGCCCAATAAGGAGAGAAGGTTTTTCACCGCGCCGGCTACGGCCTTTAGGGCTTCTTCCGGCTCCATGGTATCCACGACTTGCTGAATCTTGTTTATGCTCATCTCTCGCTCTCGCTGACTAGAAGGTTGTCCTCCCCGTCAATAAATCCGTAGCCAGACCCTCCAGGTCCTTTAAGATATCAATGACCCTCGGATCGCTCATTTCGTAATAGACAAAGGGGCCGCGGCGCTCCACCGTGACCAGAAGGGACCTTCTCAATTCCTTCAGGTGGTGGGAAATCAGGGGCTGGGAGAGGTTCAGTTCCTCCACAATTTGCGACACGGACCTCTTCCCGTTATTCAAGCAAAGGAGGATGCGCAAACGATTTTCATCTCCCAGGCTTTTAGCCAGAAAGGCCACTTTGGACAGGCTCTCGTTCAAGGCAACC
>DASWLF010000116.1:0-2202 GCA_036396255.1 Desulfobaccales bacterium | reverse complement strand
TTGGGTTTCAAGTTTTCAATTAAAGATGTAAAATCATATCAGGAGCTTGAATTGTCAGGGAGCAAGGAAACCAATCTGGCCTTAAAAACTAAAAACTCGAAACTCGAAACTCAGAGGTATCACCCATACATCGGCCTTTCGGCAATCTCACCGGCTTAAAATCGCATCAATACCGGCGGCTGGAGCGGTTGTACCGCCGCCGGGTGCCTCCCGCGGAACTGCTGACCCCGGAACTGGCCCGGCAACTGACGGAGATCTCCCAGGACCTGCACCGGCAGGTGGGGGTTTTGCTGGACCGCCAGGGATTCGTCACCCACGTTCTGGTGGGGGACGCCAAGGGCCTGCTGATCCCGCCCCTGCCCCGGGAACGGGGCGCCCGGGGCCGCCTCAAGGGCCTGCGCCTGATTCACACCCACCTGGACGGCGCCCCCCTGAGCCGGGACGACTTCATGGACCTGGCCCTGCTGCGCCTGGACGCGGTGGCCGTCCTCACGGTGAGCGGCGGCCAGCCTGGGACGGTGCAGGTGGCCCACCTGCTGCCCCAACCCCTGAACGGCCATAACTGGAGCATCATGGAGGCCCGGCAGCCGGGCAGCCTGAACCTGGACTTTGAGGCCCTGGTGGCATCCCTGGAGGAAGAATTTGCCCGGGCGGCGCCGGCGGCGGGAGGCCGCGGCCAGGAGCGGGCCATCCTCATCGGGGTCAGCGGCGCCAACCGGGAAAGCGCCGAAGATTCCATGCAGGAGCTCGCCGAACTGGCCCGCTCCGCGGACCTTACCGTGGCCCAGACCATCATCCAGCGCCGGCCCCGCTTTGACCCCCGGTTTTTGATGGGCAAAGGGCGGCTCTCGGAGCTGGTGATCCAGGCCCTGCAGGCGGGAGCCGACCTGCTGGTCTTCGACGCCGAACTGAGCCCCTCCCAGGTGCGCTCCATCACCGACTTCACCGAACTGAAGGTCATCGACCGCACCCAGCTCATCCTGGACCTCTTCGCCCAGCGGGCCCGCAGCCGGGAAGGCAAGCTCCAGGTGGAGATGGCCCAGGTAAAGTACCTGCTGCCCCGGCTGGTGGGGAAAGGGGACGCCCTGTCCCGCCTCATGGGCGGCATCGGCGGCCGGGGTCCCGGGGAATCCAAGCTGGAGATGGACCGCCGGCGCCTCCGGGACCGCCTGCACCGGCTCCAGGAGGACCTGGCGAAGGTAAGGGCCGAAAGGCGGGAGCGCCGCCAGCCCCGGCGCCGCCAGCAGCTGCCCATCCTCTCCATCATCGGCTACACCAACGCCGGCAAGTCCACCCTGTTCAACGCCCTGACCAACGCCGCGGTGGCCGCCGAGGACCGGCTCTTCGCCACCCTGGACCCCACCAGCCGCCGGCTGCGCTTCCCCCGGGAGCGGGAGGTCATCATCACCGACACGGTGGGGTTCATCAAGAATCTGCCCAAGAACCTGCTGGAGGCCTTCAAGGCCACCCTGGAGGAACTGCAGGAGGCCGACCTCCTCATCCACATCATCGACCTGAGCAACCCCCGCTTCATGGAGCAGATGGCCGCGGTGGACGACATCCTGGCTTCGCTTGAGCTCCAGGACAAGCCGGTGCTGAAGGTCTTCAACAAGATGGACCGGGTAGGCGGCAAACTGGCGGCCCTGCAATGCCGCATCCATCAGGGCGTGGCCGTCTCGGCCCTGGACCTTTCGACCCTGCCGCCCCTCATCGCCCGCCTGGAGGAGAAGGTGGAGGAGGTGGCGGCCCGGGCCGGGGCCGCGCTGGCGGCAACGGAAACGGAACTCAAAGAGATGGTCTTCGAATAAACCGCGGTGGGCGGTCAGCTATAGGGCGGCCTGTGGCCGCCATTTTTATATTGGCGCCTTGGCGTGAGTCTCATTCAAGCCTGCCAGAGGCGGGGCTGGAATTGCCGGGAGGCGGGGCCCAGCGAGAGTTGGGCCCAACCGCAGCCCCAGAAAATGTAGGGCGGGCACTGCCCGCCACTTCTTTTATCGATATTTCCTTGGGGGCACGGCAGGCCGTGCCCTTTTGCTTTCCCTGGGGGCGGAACTGGGTGTGTGCCCTAAAATAGGGCGGACACATGGGTCCGCCCCTGATATGGTTGAAAGTTGTCAAGTAGGCGCACGTCACCCTGTTTTTTTGTGGTACAGCAGTGAGTCTGATTCCCAGGCGTCCCCAGGGGCGGGACCCATTAGCGAC
>DASWLF010000115.1:0-6713 GCA_036396255.1 Desulfobaccales bacterium | reverse complement strand
CGACGACGGCCTGGGGAGGCTCTTCCGCTACGGCGAGCCCAGCCGGAGCCAGATTTACCAGCTGCTGAACCCCCTGGACACGGAGTACCTGCTCTACATGATGGCCAAATCCCGCCAGGAGGCGTCCCGCCGGGCCATCTCGCTGTACTTTACCCATCTCAAGCGCCTGAAGCCCGAGTTCAAGGGCCGGGACCTGGTGAGTATGGGATATGCGCCGGGCCCCCTCATCAAGGAGATGCTGGAGCGCCTGCTGGAGGCCCGCCTCAACGAAGAAGTGCGGAGCCGCAAAGAGGAGAAGGAGTTTGTCCGCCGGTTTTTCGGGCCGCCTTGATATAGTTTTCTGTTTTCGGTTTTCTGTTTTCAGTGAAAAAAATTAAGGATAAGCGCAGGGCAGAAAGATTAAGGTGTGTCTTAGCGTCTTTGCGCCTTTGCGTAGGTAATTTTCTCCCGCAAAGATGCAAGGCCGCAAAGATAGAGGGAATAAATCAGCGATAAGGGCGCGATAAATTGCGCCCCTGCCAGCGGCAACTGGTCCAGGGTTAATTTTTGCGGGCGTGTTCCCGGATGAAGTTGATAATGTCGCCGGTGTTGGTGCCGGGCCCGAAGATGGCGGCGATTCCGGCGCCCTTCAGTTCCGGGATGTCCTCCTCGGGAATGATGCCGCCGCCCATCACCAGGACGTCCTCCAGGCCCTTTTCCTTGACCAACTCCATGACCCGGGGAAACAGGTAGTTGTGAGCCCCGGACAAGACGCTCATGGCAATGACATCGGCATCTTCCTGGACCGCGGCCGCCACGATCTGCTCCGGGGTCTGCCTGAGACCGGTGTAGATCACCTCCATGCCGGCGTCCCGCAAGGCGGCGCAGATCACCTTGATGCCCCGGTCATGGCCGTCCAGGCCGGGCTTGGCGGCCAATACCCTGATCTTTCTCTCTTCCGGCATCTCTTTTCTCCTTATCAATGGCGTGGAAGAAGTTCAAAGTTCAAAGTTCAAGGTTCAAAGTTGAGGTCCAGGGTTAAAAGGATCTCGTCTTTGAACTTTGAACCTTGAACCTTGAACTGTCCTTTTACACCAAAGCCGGGGCTTCGTATTCGCCGAAGACGGCTCTGAGGGTGTCGCAGACTTCACCCAGGGTGGCCAGGGCCCTCACCGCCTTGAGGATGGGCGGCATGAGGTTGTCGGTGCCCTGGGCCGCGGCCTTGAGCTCCGCCAGGGCCTGTTGCACTGCGGCGTTATCCCGGGTGCTCTTCAGCTCTTTTAAGCGGGCCACCTGCTTTTCCCCCACCGCGGGGTCCACTTTGAGGAGGCCGGAGGGCTTCTCTTCTTCAGCCACCTGGAAGCGGTTGAGGCCCACCACCACCCGCTGGCCTCTTTCGATCTCCTGCTGGTAGCGATAGGCGCTGACGCCGATCTCCTTCTGGACGAAGCCTTTTTCAATGGCGGCCACGGCCCCGCCCAGGCGGTCGATCTGGTCGATGTAGTCCTGGGCCCGGGCCTCGACTTCGTCGGTGAGGTTCTCGAGGTAATAGGAGCCGGCCAGGGGATCCACGGTGTCGCACACCGCGGTCTCATAGGCGATGACCTGCTGGCTGCGCAGGGCCACCTGCACCGCCAGCTCCGAGGGCAGGGCATGGGCCTCGTCGAAGGAATTGGTATGCAGGGACTGGGTGCCGCCCAGCACCGCGCTCAGGGCCTGGAAGGCCACCCGCATGATGTTGTTAAGCGGCTGCTGGGCCGTCAGGGTGCAGCCGGCCGTCTGGGTGTGGAATCGCAGCATCAGGGAGCGCGGGTCCTTGGCCCCGAAGCGCTCCTTCATGATCCTGGCCCACAACCGCCGGGCGGCCCGGAACTTGGCCACCTCCTCCAGGAAATCGGAGTGGGAATTGAAGAAGAAGCTCAGACGCGGCCCGAACTCATCCACCTGCATGCCGGCCTGGATGGCTGCGTCCACGTAGGCGATACCGTTGGCCAGGGTAAAGGCGATCTCCTGGACTGCGGTGGAGCCGGCCTCCCGGATGTGGTAGCCGCTGATGCTGATGGTGTTCCACTGGGGCACTTCCTTGGTGCAGTAAGCGAAGATGTCGGTGATCAGGCGCATGGAGGGCCGGGGCGGGAAGATGTAAGTGCCCCGGGAGGAGTATTCCTTCAGGATGTCGTTTTGCACCGTGCCCCGCAGTTGGTCGAAGGAGATGCCCTGCTTTTCGGCGATGGCCAGGTACATGGCCATAAGCACCGCGCAGGGCGAGTTTATGGTCATGGAGGTGGACACCTGGTCCAGGGGAATGCCCGCAAAGAGCTGCTCCATGTCCCACAGGGAGTCGATGGACACCCCCACTTTCCCCACTTCGCCCTGGGCCAGGGGGTGGTCGGAATCGTAGCCGATCTGGGTGGGGAGGTCAAAGGCCACGGACAGGCCGGTCTGGCCGGATTTCAAGAGAAAGTGATAGCGTTCGTTGGTCTCTTCGGCGGAGCCGAAGCCGGCGTATTGCCGCATGGTCCAATAGCGGCCGCGGTAGGCCGTGGGCTGCACCGCTCGGGTGTAGGGATACTGGCCGGGAAGACCCAATTTAGCCAGGTAGTCGAACCCTTCCATATCCAGGGGGGTGTAGACCCGGGCCAGGGGGATTCCGGAGGTGTTAACGAAATCCGGTCGGCGCTCCGGCATCTTCTGCAATACCTTGGTCACCTTTTCCTCATACTTGGCCACGGCGACCTTCAGAGACTCCATCTTTTGGGGATCACACATAAGTTACCTCGCTTTCTGGGACAATATGATCGTATTTTAAGACAGGCCAAAAAAGGCGACCGGTTTCGTAACCTGACTACCCTCCCCCCCCATTATCCTTACCGGGAAAATCCCTGCGGCGATTCAGCCCTCTTTAGAAAGGAACCTTCGCCACCATGCTCCAGTATACCCCTTACACTAAGGCTCAAAATCAGGCAATTTCTGATTCTTTTGTCATAATTTCTCTTACAAGGATGGCGCCCGGGAGTAGGGGCGGGGGTGAAACCCGCCCCCGCCGACCTTGCCTTGATGGGCGGCGATCCGGCCGGTCGCCCCTGGGGCCCTCAGCAGCCTGCCGTCTGGTCCCTGGCCGCTGAGCCCTGACCCCTGGTTAAATCTCCCCGTCCTGTTCCATCTTGGCCAGAGCCTCAAAACGGATGTCCATGCCCAGGATGCCCTGGATCTCATCGGCCTCGTTGCGCACCGGCACGCTCACGGTAATGCACAGGGCCCCGGTGAACCGGGAAGTGTAGAAGTCCGAAACGAAGACTTTCCCGCTCTTGATGGGTTCAATGAACCAGGTCCGGTTGGACAGGTCCTCGTCCAGCTTCATTTCGGCATACTTGGCCCGGTCCACGATGTGGGTGATGTTCCGGGTGATCTTGCGCCCTTCCAGGTTAGTGACGTACATGAACTGGATGAAGGGGTAGTTGTCCAGGGCCTGCTGCAGCACCCGCTCCATGACCTTAGCCACCATGGAGCGGATCTCTTCCCGCTCCGCCAGGTCTTCGGCCAGGTGGGCCGCCAGCTTGTCGGCCTTTTGCTTGAGCTGGTCGAACTCCGAGACGAAGAGCTCGGAAAGATACTTGCGGGCCATGTTCTCCATCTCTTCGTTGGAGATGGAGGTGCAGCGCCCGTCCTCGTACATTTCCGTGATGCGCTTGTTGATCTTCCCGACCCCGGGGTGGTTCTTGTCCACGGCCCGCTCGCCTTCCAGATTCAGCCGGGAATTGAGCCAGTGGACGATGCCGGCCTTGCCGGATTTATCCGTGATGGTGACGGTGATGGGCCGGTTCAATATCCTCGCGGTATCAAAGGGGTTGTAAATCTCTTCGTTCTTCAGCAGCCCGTCGGCGTGGATGCCGGCGCTGGTGGTGTTGAAGTTCTTGCCCACGAAGGGATAGTTGGGCGGGATATGATAGTGCAGCTCCCGCTCGAAATAATCGGCGATCTCGGTGATCACGGTGGTGTCGATGCCCTCGTTGCTGCCCCGCAAGGAGAGGTACTCCATGATCATCCCTTCGATGGGCGCATTGCCGGTGCGCTCTCCGAACCCCAGCAGGGCCCCGTTCACCGCGCCGCAGCCATAGAGCCAGGCGGTGACGCTGTTGATCAGGACCTTGTGGAAATCGTTGTGCCCGTGCCACTCCAGCAGGTGGCCCGGCACCCCGGCGTCGTCGATCATGGCCCGCACCAGCCTGGGCACGCTCCGGGGCAGGGCCGCCCCGGGGTATGGCACCCCGTAGCCCATGGTGTCGCACAACCTGATCTTGACGTTGATGCCGCTCTCGGACCTGAGCTTCATCAGTTCTATGGCGAAGGGGACGCAGAACCCGTAGATGTCGGCCCGGGTGATGTCTTCGAAGTGGCAGCGGGGCGCAATCCCCAGGTCCAGGGCCGCCTTGACGATGCCCAGGTAATCTTCCAGCGCCTTCCGCCGGTTCCACTTCAGCTTCAGGAAGATGTGGTAGTCGGACACCGAGGTAAGGATGCCGGTCTCCGGCAAGCCCATGTCCTTCACCAGGACCAGGTCGGCGGCGTGGGCCCTGATCCAGCCGGTGATCTCCGGATACCGATAGCCCCGCTCCCGGCAGCGCTCCACCGCCTCTTTATCCTTGGCGCTGTATAGAAAATACTCGCTCTGCCGGATCACCCCCTTGGGGCCGGAAAGCCGGTGGAGCATGTCGAAGATCTCCACGATCTGGCGCACCGTGTAAGGCGGCCGGGCTTGTTGGCCATCCCGGAAGGTGGTGTCGGTGATCACCATCTCCTCGGGGGGTTGGGGCATGACGAATTTGTAATCGAAATCGATGCGCGCCACTTCGGTGTAAGGGAAGATGTCCCGCATCAAATTGGGCTCTTCCACCTCCTGCAACCGATACTTCCAGAAGGTGGAATGCTCATGATCCAACAATCGGCGATCTTTGTTCCAGCGAGCCATAACTTTTCCTCAGCTTTCAGCTATCAGCTTTCAGCCATCAGCCATCAGCCTGGTTCTTCGTTCTCCGTTTTTGGTTTTTGGTTTTTGGTGAAAAAATCTTAAGTTAAAGTCTTAACCGTGAGCAGTGCCCGCCATACCATTCTACATCTTTTCTTTTAGCTGATAGCTGATAGCTAACCGCTACTTCTCCAGCCTTAGACCCAATTCCAGCAGCTGTTCCAGGTCCACCCGGCTGGGCGCCCTGGTCACCGGGCAGGCGGCTTTCTGGGTCTTGGGGAAGGCGATGACCTCCCTGATGGAGCGGGCGCCGCTTAATATGGCCACCAGACGGTCAAAACCGAAAGCCACCCCGCCGTGGGGCGGGGCCCCGAATTCCAAAGCCTCCAGCAAGAAGCCGAACTTCTCCTCCGCTTCGGCCACCGAGATGCCCAGGACCTGAAACATCTTTTCCTGGCGGTCCCGGCGGCAGTTGCGGATGCTGCCGCCGCCGATCTCGACGCCGTTGAGCACCAGGTCATAGGCCCGGGCCCGCACCCGCCCGGGGCTGGTATCCAGCCAGGGCAGGTCCTCTTCTTTGGGCGCGGTGAACGGGTGGTGCATGGCCACGAAGCGGCCGGCGTCGTGGTCGAACTCCAGCAGGGGGAAGTCGGTGACCCACACCAGGCTGTAAGTATCCTCGGGGATCAGACCCTCCCGCTGTCCTAAATGGAGCCGCACCATCCCCAAGGCGGTGCAGGCCACCTGGGGGGTGTCGGCGATGAACAGCAGCAGATCCCCGGCCTTGGCCCCCAGGCGCTGGTTCACCGCCGCCTTCACCGCTTCCGGGAAAAACTTGGCCAGGGGCGACTGCCATCCCTCGCTCTGCACCTTCACCCAGGCCAGCCCCCGGGCACCGTAGACCCCGGCCAGGTCGATGAGGTCATCCAGCTCCTTGCGGGAAAGCTTGCCCAGCCCCGGGCCGCACATGGCCTTGACGATGCCGCCCTGGTCCACCACCTCCCGGAACTGGCGAAATTCCGTCTCTTTCACCAGGTCGGTGATGTCCTTGAGTTCCAGCCCGAAGCGGGGGTCCGGCCGGTCCAGGCCGAAGCGGTCCAGGCACTCCTGAAAAGTCAGCCGGGGAAAAGGCCGGTCCAACTTCACTCCCAGCAGTTCTTGGAAGCAGGCCGCCATGAGCCCTTCCACCACCTGGAAGACGTCCTCCTCGGTGATGAAGGCCATCTCCAGGTCGATCTGGGTGAACTCGGGCTGGCGGTCGGCCCTGAGGTCCTCGTCCCGAAAGCAGCGGCACAGCTGATAGTAACGATCCAGTCCCGCTATCATCAAGAGCTGTTTGAAGAGCTGGGGCGACTGGGGCAGGGCGAAGAAATGCCCCGGTTGCACCCGGCTGGGCACCAGGTAGTCCCGGGCCCCTTCCGGCGTGCTCTTGGTGAGGATGGGGGTCTCCACCTCCACGAAGCCCTGGGAGTTGAGAAACTGCCGGGCCACCTGGGCCGCCCGGTGGCGGAACAGGATCTTTTCCATGACACTGGGGCGCCTGAGGTCGAGATAGCGGTACCTGAGGCGCAGGGCCTCGGAGATGTCCACCCGGTAGTCCTCCAGCTCAAAGGGCGGAGTCTTGGCGGCGTTGAGCAGCCGCAACTCCTCCACCAGGATCTCGATTTCGCCGGTGGGCAGATTCGGGTTCACCATCTCCGGGGGCCGGGGATCCACCACACCCCGGATGGCGATGACATATTCATCCCGCAGCACCCCGGCCTTGATG
>DASWLF010000114.1:0-3367 GCA_036396255.1 Desulfobaccales bacterium | reverse complement strand
GGGGGTTAAAAATTTTTTTGAAAAAAATTTTTGACAGGCCGTTGAAAATAGGCTAAAAAGGGGTTCGTGAAAAGTTACACATGGCCATAACCTCAGACAATACCCCTTTAAGCAGTTAAGTCTTTGGTCTAGCAAATAAATTACGAGGTGGCAGCCAGACATGGATTTACCTAATTGGACTTTAATCCCGCAACTCATCACCTTTTTGGTCCTGGTCTTTCTCCTGAACCTGGTGCTGTTCCGGCCCATCCGCAAAGCCATCCGGGATCGCCAGGCCAGGCTCCTGGCAGATGAAGCCGCGGCCCACCGACTGGAGATGGAAAGCCAGGGCCTGAGCGACGAAATCAAGGAAAAGCTGGCTGCGGCCCGCCGGGAAGGCGCCGGCCAGCGGGAGGCCTTGAAACAGGAAGGGTCCCAGGCGGAAGCCTCGTTGCTGGAGGAAGTCAAGCGCCAGGTGGACCTGGAATGGGCTCAGGTGGAAAAGAAAATCAAGGCAGACATGGCCAAGGCCCGGGACTCTTTAAAGAAGCAGGCCAAGTCCTTTGCCCAACTGTTGGCCGCCAAGGTCCTGGGGAGGGAGCTCTCATGAAGGCGAAGCATGCATCCGGGTGGCTGCGGGCCACGGTCGCCTTCCTGGGACTGGGGGCCGGCCTGCTGCTGGCGGGCGCCGCGGTGGCTTCCGAGGCCGGCGGGCACGGAGGCATCTCCCCGGAAAAGATCCAGGACATGATCTGGCGCACGGTTAACTTCGTGGTCTTCGCTGCCATCCTGATCAAGCTGTTGGCCAAACCCGCCAAGAACTTCTTCGCCCAACGGTCCCAGGGCGTGGCCCAGACCCTGGAAGACCTGGAAGCCAAAAAAGCGGCGGCCCAGGCCGCGGTGAAAGAAGCGGAAGTCCGCCTGGACGCGGTGGCCAAAGAGCGGGAGGCAATTCTCCAGCAATACCTGGCCGAAGGCGAAAACGAAAAGGCCAAGATCCTGGATAAGGCCAATGCCGTGGCGGAGCGCCTCAAGGAGATGGCCCGGGTCTCCATCGAACAGGAGACCAAGAAGGCGGCCCAGAGCTTGAAGGAAGAAGTGGTGGACCAGGCCACCCAGCTGGCCATGGACCTCATTAAAGAGAAAGCTACCTACGCCGACCAGCAGGGTCTGGTGGAGGAATATCTGAAGAAGGTGGTGAAAACCCATTGATTGATCTGACCGTTGCCCGACGCTATGCCAAAGCCTTGCTGACCCTGGGCAAGGAAGATGGTAAGTACCAGGAGTATGGGGAGGGACTTAGTGGGTTCGCCGCCCTGCTGGAGCGGGAGCCGGAACTTAAGGACGCGCTGCGCAACCCCATCCACGGCAGGGAGGATCGCCGGAAACTTCTCCTCCGGATCATCGAACTTTTACAGATGCCTCCCATGGTGTCCAACCTGTTGCAGCTCCTGTTCGACAAGCATCGTCTGCACGCCCTGGACGGCGTCGCCCAGGCGTATCAAGAGTTGGTGGACTCGGTGGAGAACGTCAGCCGGGCCCAGGTGCGGGCGGCGATTTCCCTGGATGAGGCCACCCAGGACCGCCTGCGCCGGACCCTGGAGAAGTTGACCGGCAGCACCGTGGTCATGGAGGTGCAGGAAGATCCCAGCATCCTCGGGGGCATCGTGGCCCGGGTGGGCGATCTGGTGCTGGACGGCAGTGTGCGTTCCCAGATCCAGTCGTTAAGAGAATCCTTAATAAAAGGTGAGGTTTTATAAATGGAAATCAGAGCCGAGGAAATCAGCCAAATTATTCGCTCCCAGATCCGGGATTATGAAAAGAAAGTGGAAGTCGCCGAAACCGGCACCGTCCTGTCGGTGGGCGACGGTATCGCCCGGGTCCACGGGGTTGAGAAGTGCATGGCCATGGAGCTCCTGGAGTTCACCGGGGGCATTTTTGGCCTCGCCCTCAACCTGGAAGAGGACAACGTGGGTGTCGCCATCCTGGGGGAAGATACCCACATCAAAGAGGGCGACATCGTTAAACGGACGGGCCGCATCGCCCAGGTGCCCGTAGGGGAAGCGGTCCTCGGCCGGGTTATTGACCCGGTGGGCAGCCCCCTGGACGGCAAAGGGCCCATCGAGACCAAGGAATTCCGCCGCATCGAAGTCAAGGCCCCCGGGGTCATCGAGCGCCAGCCGGTGAATGAGCCCATGTACACCGGCTATAAGGCCATCGACGCCATGACCCCCGTCGGTCGGGGCCAGCGGGAGTTGATCATCGGCGACCGCCAGATCGGCAAAACCGCGCTGTGCGTGGACGCCATCATCAACCAGAAGGATTCCGGGATCCTCTGCATTTACGTGGCCGTGGGCCAGAAAAAATCCACCGTGGCCCAGGTGGTGGACGCCCTGGAGCGGCACGGGGCCATGAAGCACACCATCGTGGTCAACGCTTCGGCCTCCGAGCCCGCCCCCTTGCAGTACATCGCCGCTTACTCCGGCTGCGCCATGGGCGAGTACTACCGGGACAGCGGCCGCCACGCCCTGATTATCTATGACGACCTGACCAAGCAGGCCCAGGCCTACCGGCAGATCTCCCTGCTGCTCCGGCGGCCGCCGGGACGTGAGGCCTATCCGGGTGACATTTTCTACAACCATTCCCGCTTGCTGGAACGGGCCGCCAAGCTGAACGACGAGTTGGGCGGCGGTTCTTTGACGGCCCTGCCCATCATCGAGACCCAGCAGGGTGACGTGTCGGCCTACATTCCCACCAACGTCATTTCCATCACCGACGGCCAGGTATACCTGGAGCCGGCCCTGTTCTTCTCCGGGGTCCGGCCCGCCATCAACGTGGGCCTGTCGGTTTCCCGGGTGGGCGGCGCCGCCCAGGTGAAGGCCATGAAGCAGGTGGCCGGCATGCTGCGTTTGGAAATGGCCCAGTACCGGGAGCTGGCCGCCTTCGCCCAGTTCGGCTCCGAGCTGGACAAGGCCACCCAGCAGCAGCTCACCCGGGGTAGCCGGCTGGTGGAAGTCCTGAAGCAGCCCCAGTATCAGCCGCTGCCCATGGAGAAGCAGGTGAGCATCATCTTTGCCGGCACCCGGGGTTATTTGGACAAGTATCCGCTGGACGTGCTGGGATCTTACGAACAGCAGCTCTACAGCTTCATGGAGTCGAAATATCCTGACGTTCTGGCCGACCTCAAGGAGCGGAAAGAGTTCACTCCGGAGATCGATGCCAGGATGAAGGCTGTTCTGGATGAATTTGACGCCGTATTCCAGCCTGTCGTCAGCGCGTCTTAAGAGCGGGGGATAAGGATGGCGACCCTACGAGATATCAGACGCAAAATAGGGGCGGTCAAGAAGACCCAGCAGATCACCAAGGCCATGAACATGGTCGCCGCCGC
>DASWLF010000113.1:0-2720 GCA_036396255.1 Desulfobaccales bacterium | reverse complement strand
TGTAGAGGCGGTTCGCGAACCGCCTCTACAGAGTTCTGGTTCGCGGGTGCTTTTTAAATCATGAGAATTGGTTCCAGGTGTCCGGGAGGCAAGTTTGGGGAAAGATGTGGAACAGCCGCCCTCACCGGCGCCGGTGAGGGCGTCGGGCCACCTTTCCCCGACCCGGTGGGATGCTGATTCCTATTGACATCTCTTAAAGAAGGAGTAAATTAACATTCAGTTGGCCAATCATAATTAGGCCAACCGCCGAGTTCCCTGGTACCCAACCGGGGGAGCGGGGGAACCAATTTTCCGGGGCGAATCCGCATCTGCGGTAGGACAAGTTACCTCCTGCCCGAGCCCGTCAGCTAACCCCGCAGGCAGGAGGAGGATATGTCGGACTTTCGTAGCGTTGCGCCCGAGGCGCATCCATATCGGCCCGCCCCCGTGTGCCCTAACCGGGCATCCCTGCAACAGATTCAGGTATTCCCCTTAATTGCCTTGCGGCTAATCACCTCCAGCGCCATCCACGCGCCGCCCCCTCTGCCGGAATCCCATTTGCCTTAACAATACCCTTCGCCAACTTGACGGAGGCCGCCAAGACCGGTTTCGGTTCTTGGGGCGAATTGGTTTATCATTGGCGGCGCTTCGGGAAGCCCAGGGGCATTACCGTCATGGCTGCGCCGGGGCTGTCCATTTTACGAATGCCCGCCGCCCTCTAGGAGTGGAATTTAGTGAAGATCGTCATCTTATCTGTGCTCAATGCCAGCCTGATTGTCCTCTTTATCTACCTGCTGCGGCAGCGCAGCCTCCTCTCCTTCAGCCAGGGGGGCCGGGTCTGGCTCACCTATCTGGCCATCGCCATCATCACCCTGATGGACGAGTTCACCTCCATCTTTTACGTCCCGGCAGAAGCCTATCGTTTTATCGGATTAAGCGCCCTGGTTTTCATCGCGCTTACCAGCCTGCTCATCCGCTTTATCAGCACCCGGCTCACCGAGATTGCGGAAATCCTGGAGCATCACAAACTCATCGGCGGCGGGGTCTATTCCTTTTCCTACCTGGTGCTGGGCCCCATGGTCTCCTTTGTGGCGGTGTCTTCTATAATGGTAGATTACATCCTAACCGCCTGTATTTCCGCCGTCAGCGCGGTGAACAACGCCACTTCATTTTTCCCCTTATCCGGACATGTGATGCTGCTGATAGTCCTGGGCATCATCTGGGCGGTGGCCGGATTAAACATCCTGGGGATTCGGGAAAACGCCCGCTTCACCTTCATGATCTTTATTGCCGCCGCTTTTATCATCCTCAATCTCATCGTCTCCGGTATCCTCAATCTGGATGTCTGGTCCGTGGGGCAGATGCGCCAGGCTGTTGGTAATTCCATCAAACACGTGTCCACCGACTCCCTGGTAACGAATTACGGCCACTTCATTTCCAGTATCGCCTTTTGTATCCTGGCCTACTCCGGGGTGGAATCGGTAATCCAGACCGCTGGATTCGTACGAAGTTGGCGGGAGATTCGCAAAGCTTACCTTTTCCTGGCCCTGACGGTGGGCGTGGTTACCCCTCTGGTAACCATTTTGGTGTTATCGACACCCATCGATTTCAAAGCCCACGAAGGGGACCTCATAACCCATTACGCCACCATGCTCAACGGCGTTCCCTTTGGGGTGGCGGTGGGGGCTTTGGCGTGCTTTACCCTGATGATGGCCGTCAACACCGCTTTTGTGGCTTCCAGCGAACTCATGGAGCGGGTGGCGCATCGCTACGGCTTCCACTGGCTCATCGCCACCAACCGGCGCCAATCTCTGTACCGCATCCACCTGGCCAGCGCGGTTTTCTTCTCCATCATCATCATGCTCACCATGGGCAGCCAGGAACAATTGGCCAACATGTATGCCCTGGGCCTCGTCGCCTCCTTCTGCATCAATATGGGCTCCCTCATCCTCTACCGCTACTTCATGGGCACCGCCGAGGGGATGACCTACTCTACCAGTCGCGTGGTCACTCTCATCCTATGGGTCATCCTGGTGAGCTGCTTCATCTTCCTGGCCATCGACAAGCCTCATGCCACCGCGTTGTGGGCCGGGGTGACCGGGGTGATGTTGTTCTTGGGGGTCATGGTCGCCCGCAAAAGGGCTCCAGAGTTGAAAGAGATTGAACAGGCGGATACGGAAATGCAGATGATCCTCTATCTGGCCGAGTCCGAGGCCCCGGAGGTGCACCTTTTCTTCCGCCGTTCCGAAGAGCCAGCCGACCGCACCCCCAAAAATAACGAGGCCTACATCACCTTCTACTCCCCCCGGGTGGGCGGCATCCCCACCAAGGCGGCGCCCAATCATTTCCGCTTTCCCCTCACCAAGATCAGCCTCTACCACCGCCTGGTGAGCCTCCTGAGGGTGGTGGAGTACGAACTGGCGGAGCGGCGGGTGGTGGTGCACTTCGGCTGGCCCCTGTCTTCCTGGTGGGACCGCCTGGCCGTGGGGGTCATGGTCTTCAACCTGATGCGCCTGCCCCGGCTGTTCCCCGGTTTCGAGTTCGACATCCGGTACCGGCGGCCGGCGCCTGCCGCCGGAACTGCCGCCTAGAGCTTGGTTGCGAAAATCAGCGTTAAGTAATTGCGAGCCCCCTCAAAGATCAGGACTACCTAAAGTCCTCCTTTGCAGAAGGGGTATTTATGGGGATTTAAAAAGGCTTACAAAATCCCCCCAGCCCCAGTAGTGTCCGGCAGGTATTTT
>DASWLF010000112.1:0-2902 GCA_036396255.1 Desulfobaccales bacterium | reverse complement strand
CGGTAAAGGTCCCCCATCAACTCCTCGTATTCGCCCTTGAGCTTCTGGTAGAGGCGGGCGTTTTCCATGGCCAGGGCGGCCTGCTCCGCCAGGGAGGAGATGAAGGTGATCTCGTCGTCGCTGTAATCCCGGGGTTCGCTGGTATAGATACGCATGACCCCGATGACGTTGCCTTTCAAGGCGATGGGCAGCGAGAGGATGGATTTGATCCCTTCCTCCGCCGCCTCCTTGGGATAAGTGGCCCGGGCGTCGCTGGCCACGTCATAGATGGAGACGGCCTTGCCCATCATGGCCTCGGTGATGGACTTGTCGGTGCCCACCGGGCCCTTGGTGATGTAGCGGTCGCTGAGGCCGTAGGAGGCCACCAGCTCCATGCGCTGGCGTTTTTCGTCCAGCAGGCGCACCGCCGCGGCCTTGATGTCCAGGGCAGTGGTGGCGGTTTTCACCAGCAGGTGCAGCACCTTCTTGACGTCCAGGGCCGAGTTCACCGCCTTGGAGACCTCCAGCAGGCCCTTGAGGAAGTTGAGCTCCTTGGTGCGGGCCTCGTACATCTTGGCGTTGCTGATGGCATGGGCCCCCAGTTCCGCCACGGCGCAGGCGAAGTCCACTTCATCCATGGTGAATTCCCGGGGCTCGCCGGTCACCAGGCGCATGACCCCGATGACCTTGCCCTTGGTCACCATGGGGATGACCACCATGGTGGCGATGCCCTCTTCCTTGGCTTCCTCGGGGTACTGCAGCCGGGAGTCGGTGGCGGCGTCAAAAATGGCCACCGGCCTGCCTCTCAGGGCCTCGGCGATGCTTCGGTCCAGGTCCACCGGGCCCTTGGTCAGATACTTGTCGCTCAAGCCGCAGGCCGCCGCCAGCTCCAGGGTGTTGGTCTTGGGGTTGATCAGGCGGATGGTGGCGCCCTTGAGATTCATGACTCCGCTGATCTGGCGGACGATCTGATCCAAGATTTCGTCCACCGCCAGGGTGGAGCCCAGAATCTTGCTGATCTCCTGAAAACTCCGGAGATACATCCTGTCTTTCGATGACATCATACCCGATCCTCCCTGTTAAACCCGTCAATCATGATGGGAATCTGGTTGGTCTGACTCTGGCTCATTGCGCCGGTGCATTTTTCCTATCATCAGATACCGACGCGGCGCAAGGCTTTCTTGACCAAATAAAATCATATCACCTTTGAGTCTGCTTAGAAATCTTAAAGATGGACCTCTCGGAGCGGCCAGCCCCGGGCCGCGCCGCCGGGGCCCCAAGGTTGTGGCTGGCCCTGCTAATTTCCCCGACCAGCTTTGCCAAATGAGAAGGCTGCCTTTAAGATAAGCATTTTGGGTCCGGAGGCAATATCCGGGGCGGGACGGGGTCCGCCCTGATATTTGGGGCCGACACTTAGGTTACAAGATTAAGTAATGTCAATATATTTCGGGCGCGCTTGTTTGGAGGTTTTGTAGGGGCGGTTCGCGAACCGCCCCTACGTGGCGCTCCCTTGCAGATGACTATTGGTTGGGCGGCCAGCGGCGGCCATTGCCTTAATTTTTGGGAAATGGCGGCCATGCCTGATTTCTGTGTCATCCTTTGCCCTTAGAGACGGTTTTTGGTATATTGGCCCACATGGAATTCCTGCCCCTCTATTTCGGCGACCGGCTAATCATAGTGAACCCCCGGGGCGCCATCGGGGTGGTGACCCTGTGGTCCCGGGTGGAGTATGTGATGGCGCGCTTCCGGCAGGCCGGGGTGGACCTGGACCCGGCGACCAGCCCGGTGGCGGTGTTCGGCACCTTGTATGGCAACGGCCTCCGGGAGATGTTGCGGAATCTCTTGTACAACCCGCAGATGCGGGTGTTGTTAATCTGCGGGCATGATCGGTCCGGTTCCCGGCAGGAATTGATTAATTTTTTTGAGCTGGGCCTGGAGCCGGTGGCGGGCTCCCTGATCAGCTACAAAAAGCTGGAATCCGGCCTGGAGGTGAAACCCTGCCGCATCCGGCGAACGAAGCGGATCATCGATGATCTGGTGCTGCCGGAGCATTTCTCCACACCCCGCGCCAATCCCCCCCGCCTGTTCTGGTTGGGGGACCCCCAGGAAGAGGACGCCGAGGCCAACATCAGGAATTTTTTCGCGGCACTGCCGCAGCCGGCGGCCGACGTTGTCCGAGTTAAAGTTCCCCTTCCCGAAGTGGAGGTGCAATATTTTCCCAGCAACCCCCGGGGCCACGTGGTGGTGCGGGATACCCCCCTGGAAGCCTGGAAAGAAGTTTTATACTTGCTGACGCGCTTCGGCCGGCGGGTGACCCTGAAGAAGGGGGACCGCCTGGAGCTGCAACACGTCAAGGTGGTGGTGGAAAAACCCCGGTTTGAGCCGCAGGAGAAACTCCAGGCCGCCAATCTCGATCCCCGGAAGCTGCGGCGCTACCAGGAGGACATCCTCAAGGGGGAGAGGCGCCCCGACGAGACCTATAATTACGGGCACCGCCTGAGAAGGCACTTCGGCCTGGACAGCCTGGCGGCCTGCGCCGAGCGCCTGCAGCAGGACCCGGAGGACCGCAAGGCTTACGTGGCCCTGTGGGACACGGGCCGGGACCTGACGGTGCCGGAGGGCCGCCCCTGCCTGGTCTCCCTGTTTTTCCGCAGGTTCGGGGGCAAACTGACGCTGAGCGCCACCTTCCGGACCCACAACGCCATGGACGCCTGGCTCCTGAACCTCTACGGCTTCATGGCCATCCAGGGCTGGGTGGCGGAGAGGGTGGGGATGGCCCCCGGGGCCATTGTGGTGGTGAGCCACTCCCTGGGCCTGGACCCCAAGGAGCTGGACCGGGCCCTCTTGATTATCGGGAAGCGCCCCTTCAAAGTCCAGATGGACCCCATGGGCTATTTCCGGGTGACCCTGGACGGCAAAGAAA
>DASWLF010000111.1:0-1748 GCA_036396255.1 Desulfobaccales bacterium | reverse complement strand
TATGGGCAGTTCATAGGCGGCATAGATGCCCCAGGCCGTAATCAGGATCCAGATCAACAGCACCAGGACGCGGTTGCGGACGCAAACTTCGATGAATCGGGCAATCATAGGGGCGGTTTTCTGTTTTCGGTTTTCAGTTTTCGGTAAAAGATGTTTGGTGGCACCGGCAGCTTGCCGGGGCGCGGGCACCGGCTGGAAAGCCGGTGCCCCCTTTCTTTAAAGTCATTTTTATGATTTCGGGTGATAAGAAAGCTCATGAGCCACAGTCTTGAAAAGTTCCTCAAACTCCTTTCTCCTTCTTGGGGGAGAGGGCCCGGGTGAGGGGGAAGGGTCGGCTGGCGCCCCGCCCCGCCATTCATCAATGCTTGTGCCCCGGGGGCATGGGCGCCGCGGGCGCGGCGGGCGGCGCCGCCTCTTTGCCCTTCTCAGGGGCTACTTGGGGCGCCAGCATCATCTGGACGGCTTCCCGGAAACGGGATTCTGAATCCAGCAAGAATTGCGCCGACGTAACCACCTCTTCCCCTCCCTGCAAGCCGGAGAGCACCTCCCGCAGGCCGTCATTGCCTTCCACCCCCAGCTTGACTTCCCGGGGCTCGAAGCGTCCTCCTCCCAGGGCGATGAACACGTGCTGCTTGAGGCCGGTGTCCAGCACCGCCTCGGTGGGCACCACCACTGCCTCCTTGGTCACCGGGGATTCAATCTTTACCTGGGCGAACATCTCCGGCTTGAGCTTGAGCTTGGGGTTGGGGAACCGCAAGCGCACTTTGGCGGTGCGGGTCTCCCCCTTCAGATAAGGATAGAGGTAATCAATGGTACCGGGGAAGGTCTCCCCGGGCAGATACTGCAGGGTCATGAAGACCGGTTGCCCCACCTTGATCCAGGGAAGTTCATATTGATAGATGTCGGCGTCCACCCAAACGGTGGTCAGGTCGGCCACCTCCAGGAGCGGCGTGCCGGCCTGGACGTACATCCCCTGGGTCACCATGCGCTTGGTGACGATGCCGTTGGCCGGCGACATCAGGACCAGGTTCTTTTTCACCCGGCCGGTATTTTTCAGGGCCTCGATCTGGGAGAGGGTGATGTCGAAATATTCCAGGCGGCGGCGGGTCGCCTGCGCCAGTCGCTGGGCCCCTTCGGCCATCTCTTTAATGGGGCTTTTCTCCAGGGTTTTGAGATTTTTCAGGGCCAGGAGGTATTCCTCCTGGGCCGATACCAGCTCCGGGCTGTAAATGGTGAGCAGAGTCTGGCCCCGGCGCACCGGATCGCCGGTGGCATTGACGTAAAGCTTCTCCACCCAGCCGTTGACCTTGGTGTTGATGACGGCCAGGTTGCGTTCGTTGTAAGTCACCAGGCCCACCGCCGTGGTGATCCGGGACAGGGGTTTGACCTCCACCTTGGCGGTCCTGACCCCCATGGACTGGACCGTGGTTGGGGATACCGCGATGACGCCGGGGGCTACCGCCGCCCCCTCCACGTCTTCGTAAACCGGCACCATATCCATGCCGCAGGGGGCCTTGCCCGGCTTGTCCCGCACATAGCCCGGGTCCATGGGGGAGACCCAGTACTTGATCTTGCGCTCCCTCTTGGCCGTGGCGGCAGGTTTGGCCGGCTGCCCCATTTCCCCGTAAACCGGCACCAGGTCCATACCCATGGGGTCTTTGCCCGGCTGGGTGCGGATAAAAGTGGGGTCCATGGAAGAGACCCAGTATTTTACCTGGTTTTGCGGCGGCGAAGCACCCGAAGGCGGC
>DASWLF010000110.1:0-1555 GCA_036396255.1 Desulfobaccales bacterium | reverse complement strand
CAGGTTGAGCGTTTGCTGGCCTGCATCGAGTTCTCCAAGGCCCTGGTGCGCGCCTACGACATGGAAACTTTGCTCACCGCGGTCCTGGAGCGCATCAAGATCCTTATTCCCGCCGGTAACTGGTCGCTGCTGCTGCTGGATCCCCAGACCCAGGAGCTCCGCTTCGAGGTGGTGGTGGGCGTGGACCCCGAGCCCCTCAAAGGCATTTGTCTGAAGCTGGGGGAAGGGATTGCCGGCACCGTGGCCCTGAGCGGCCAGCCCATTTTCATTCCCGATGTGGAGCAGGATCGCCGCTTTTCCTCCCGGGCCGATGCGGCCACCGGCTTTGAGACCAGGTCCATCATCGCGCTCCCACTGCGGGTGGAGGGCAAGGTGATCGGCGTCTTTGAAGTGGTGAACGTGGAGGACGAAAAATTCTTCCGGGAAAAGTACCTGCCCCTGCTGCACATCCTGGCCGACTACGTGGCCATCGCGGTGGATAACGTTCGAAACTTGCAAAAGCTACAGGCCCGGGCCTACATCGATGAGGTGACCGGGTTCTACAACACCCGCTATCTCATCGCCAAGCTGGACCGCCTGATCCCCCAGATCTTCAGCCGGGGCGGAAACTTTTCCGTGGTCTTCATGGATCTGGACAATTTCAAGGCGGTGGTGGACACCCACGGCCACCTCCAGGGGAGCCGGCTCCTGGCCGAAGTGGCCCGGGTAATCCACCGCGGTTTGGGTCCCGAAGACAGCCTGGTGCGTTATGGCGGCGATGAGTTCGTCATCCTTCTGCCGCAATACTCGCAGGCGGAGGCCCTGGAATTGACCCGGCGCCTGCGCCAGAGCATCAACCAGACCCACTTTCTGGAGAGCGAAGGGCTGGACATCACCTTGACTGCCAGCTACGGCATCGCCACCCTGCCCGATGACGCCAGCGACCGGGAGCAACTGCTGCTGATTGCGGACCGGGCCATGTTTTACGGCAAAGGCCGGGGCAAGGACTGCATCATGGTGGGCCGGGACTTGAAACCCCCGGCGGAGATTTGAACCAAACCCAGCCGCAGGCTTTTATATGAAAATAGCTATCAGCGGTCAGCTTTCAGCTTTCAGCAAAGACCATGGATTGGCGCAGACAACCCAAATGTAGGGTGGGCACCGCCCACCATCATTTCTTTTAAGAAAACCCAGGCGGGCTGTTCCAAATTTTCATCCTTGATTGTGACCCCGAAGGGGTCATGGTGCGTTAGCCTGTGCCACCAAAGATTTTCTTGATGAAAATGGGAGTCCTCGGAAAACCAAGGACATCATGTCCAGACATGTAGGGTGGGCACGGCCCACCTTCATAATTGCCTAAATATTCATCATGTTTAGTTAATGGGGCACGGGCCCTGGCTGCGAGGGCAATTTTCGTACTGGACACTACTGGGACTTAGGGGGATTTGTCAAGCTTCACGATGGCATACCATGGGCCTCAAATGCTCTAAGTTTGATGTCAGATTAATATTAGGCAGACCCTGCTGTTTTCCCCTCACGCCGTCCCTTCCTGCTCAAGGGATTCCACCAGTTCCTG
>DASWLF010000109.1:0-6174 GCA_036396255.1 Desulfobaccales bacterium | reverse complement strand
AGCCTGATCACCGTGGATGACCTGAATGACTCCCTTTCTCCCGAGTGTCTCTTGAACGAGCAGATGAAGGACATCCTGATCTTTGACGACCTGGAGATCCCGCCACCCGAGGTCTCCAGCCTGGCCATCTCTCCATCCATGGAAATGGGGGAAAATGGAGGGGACCTGAGCCTGGAACCTGAGGCCGCCGCCAAGTTGGACGACCCGGTGCGGCTCTACCTGAAGGAGATGGGCACCGTGTCCCTGCTGACCCGGGAAGGGGAAGTGGAGATCGCCAAACGCATTGAAGACGGGGAACGGGAGGTGCTCCACTCGCTGCTGGAAGTGCCCCTCACCTTTAAGGGCATCATGAACCTGACCCAAAAGCTGGAACAGGAGAAGCTCTCTCCCCAAGACTCCCTGGATGATTTCGACGAAGACGACCCCGCTCTGGACCTTTCCACCCAGAAGTCCCGGGTCCTCAAGCTGATCCAGAAGGTGCGTTCCCTGGATGAAAAGATTCGCCAGGCCCAAAAAGAAGTTGCGGTCCTGCCCCGGAAAATCGAGGGCCGGACCCAGCTGGAGCAAAAGATCGCCACCCATCGGCGCAAAATGGCCGAACACCTGAAGGGCTTGCGCATGGAGCGCCCTCTCCTGGAGGAGATCCTGGAGCAACTGCGCCACCATGGCTACAGGGTGCGGGAATACCAGCGCCGGATGGGAAAGTGCCTGGCGGCTGCCGGTCTTTCGGCCACCAGGTTCCGCAACCTCAAGCGGGACTTGAAGGACGGCCGGCCGGTGTCCCTGCCCAAGTCCATGACCCGGGAGCAGCTTAAGGAGGTTGAAGAAATCTGGAACCAGGCCCGCCGGTTTCTCCGAAGGGTGGAAACCGAGGTGGGGCTGGGGGCCGGCCGCCTGCTGGCCTCCCTGGTGAAAGCGGAAAAGGGGGAGTACCAGGCCCAAAAAGCCAAGCGGGAGCTGGTGGAAGCCAACCTGCGCCTGGTGGTCAGCATCGCCAAAAAATACACCAACCGGGGGCTGCAATTCCTGGACCTGATCCAGGAAGGCAACATCGGCCTCATGAAGGCGGTGGAAAAATTCGAGTACGAGCGGGGTTACAAATTCAGCACCTACGCCACCTGGTGGATCCGCCAGGCCATCACCCGGGCCATCGCCGACCAGGCCCGCACCATCCGCATCCCGGTGCACATGATCGAGACCATCAACAAGCTGATCCGCACCTCCCGCTACCTGGTCCAGGAGATCGGCCGGGAACCCACCCCGGAGGAGATCGCCGAAAAGATGGAATTCCCCCTGGAGAAGGTGCGCAAAGTTCTCAAGATCGCCAAGGAACCCCTGTCCCTGGAAACGCCCATCGGCGACGAAGAGGACAGCCATCTGGGAGATTTCATCGAAGACAAAAAAATCTCCACTCCCATGGAGGCGGTGGCCAACCTCAACCTGGCGGACCAGACCCGCAAGATGCTGGCCACCCTCACCCCCAGGGAAGAGAAGGTGCTGCGCAAGCGCTTCGGCATCGGCGAAAAGACGGACCACACCCTGGAAGAAGTGGGCAAGGATTTTGAGGTCACCCGGGAGCGCATCCGCCAGATCGAGGCCAAGGCCCTGCGCAAGCTGCGGCACCCCTCCCGCAGCACCAGGCTGAAAAGCTTTATTGAATCATGATCTTATTGATGCGGGAGACTAACTATTGAACAATTGCTGGGGAGAGTTATAATAAATGGTGGGCAGAGGGGCGGAGTCACCTCCGCCCTTGCAGTTACGGTTGACGACGATTCATGGGCCCATAGCTCAGCGGTCAGAGCAACCGGCTCATAACCGGACGGTCCCTGGTTCAAATCCGGGTGGGCCCACCAGTAATCTGGAGAGACAGACATTCCGCGAGAACGACAAAGGAGCTCGGATTCCACAGGGGCTTGACCCCAGGGGTGCTCTCTGCGCACCCCTTTTTTACGTTCTATGGGAGCACCGCTAAAAGAGATTCTGCAGCTGTTGGCAAGCGCCTATCCGCCGGCCTGGGCGGTGTCCGGCGACCCCTGCGGCTTCGAGGTGGGCGATCCCGAGACCCGGGTGGACCTCATCCTGGTGGCCCTGGAGGCCACGCCCACGGTGGTGGCGGAAGCCGGGGGCAAAAAAGCGCAGCTGCTGCTCACCCACCATCCCCTCCTCTATCGGCCCTTTAGCGCGGTGCGGCAGGATGAACCCGGGGGGCGCCTGTTGAGCGAGCTGATCCGGGCCGGCCTGGCCCTGGTTTCCTGCCACACCAACCTGGATGTGGCCCCTGGAGGCCTCAACGACTACCTGGCGAACCGGCTGGAGTTGGATGAAGTGGAGGTGCTCTCCGCCACCGCCCAGGATGCGATGCATAAGCTGACGGTTTTTGTGCCCCTGGGTTATGAGGACCGGGTGCGCCAGGCCCTGGGGGACCTGGGCCTGGGGGTCATCGGGCTCTACTCCCATTGCTCCTTTGCGGCCCGGGGCCAGGGGGCCTACCGGGCCCTGGCGGGGGCTAAACCCTTCCGGGGAGAAGCGGCCATTCTCTCCCGGGTCCAGGAGTCCCGCCTGGAAGTCCTGGCGCCGGAGTCGCTGCTACCCGCCGCCCTGAGCCGCCTTCAAGAGGTGCATCCCTACGAAGAAGTGGCCTACGACCTTTATCCGCTGAAAAACCCAGGGCCCCCTTTGGGGCTGGGAAGGCTGGGCCACTGGCCCGAGCCCCGGCCCTTCTCCCGGGCGGTCTCCCGGGTGAAGGAGATCTTCGGGGTGGAAATGGTGACCGTCTGGGGACGCCCTCCCGGGGAAGTGCGGCGGGTGGCGGTGTGCGGCGGCAGCGGCGGCGATCTCATCACCGCGGCCCGGGAAAAGGGGGCCCAGCTTTTTCTCACCGGGGAGGTGCGCCATCACCAGGTGCCGCCCGGCGGTCCCGAGGGCTTCGCCATCCTGACGGTGGGCCATTTTGCCAGCGAAGTGGTGTTTATGGACCCCTGGGCCCAGCAGCTCCGGGGTCTTTTTAGGGACGCAGGCCTTACGGTTCAGGTGGAGGTGGCCGGAGCCCAAGACCTGCCCTGCCAGTTTCTCTGAGGAGGTTGTCAGCGCAGTTCCATCGACGCGGTCATTAACCCGACCGGGGCCGCGGCCCCGGCGACACCAAGCAGCGCTTCTATATGGAGGTCAATCTTGATACCGGAGTTAAGCAGACTCATTGAGGTGCAGGTGATAGACAAGGATATCCAGGAGATCCAGCGGGCGCTGGAGCAGCTCCCCGAAGACCTGAAGGCCACGGAGGCGGCTCTGGCCCGGCTCCAGGACCAGCAGGCGGCGCACCTCCAGCAACTGGAAGACCTTAAGGCCCAGCGGCGGGACACCGAAACGGAAATGGCGGAAATGGAGGCAGGCATCAAAAAGAGCCGCCAGCGCCTGATGGAGATCAAGAGCAACATCGAGTACAAGGCCATGCTCAAGGAGATCGCCTTTAAAGAGGACCAGCGGGATCAGCGGGAGACCCGCACCCTGGAGCTCATGGAGCGGATGGAGGAAGAAAACCGGGCCATCGCCGCCAAGGAGCAGGAAATCCAGGAACAGGAGGCGGTCCTGAATCAGCAGCGCCTGGTCGTGGAGGCGGAGACCGCCAAACTCAGGGAAGAGTTGGCCGGCCTTCAAGAGCAATGCGCCAAACTGCACCAGGGCTTGCCGGCCCACCTCCTGAAGCGCTATGACTTCATCCGCCAGCGCCGCAACGGCACCGCCGTCGCCCCGGTGCGGGGTGGAGTTTGCATGGGCTGCAACATGAACATCCTGCCCCAGCAGTTCATCGACTTGCAGAAGGGGAATGAAATCCTGCAATGTCCGCACTGCCAGCGCATCCTGTATTGGTTTGAGGATGAGGCCGAGGCCGAAGCCGGTAGTCAGAAAGTCTCCTGAGGCCGCACGTGGCCGAACCCACCAGCCGGGCCGCGGTCTTTGCCGCTCTGGCCCAGGGCCAGGACCTGGCCCGGGTCCGGGAAAGGTTCCGCCTCACCCCGGAAGAGCTTCAGGGCCTCTTTCAGGAAGTGGCCGAGCACTATGAGGCCACGGCGTCGGAAACCTGGAGCCTTTACTGCGACGGCGCCTCCCGGGGCAATCCCGGTCCCGCCGGGGCCGGAGCCGTGCTGGTGAATCCCCGGGGCCAAGTCCAGCTCCAACGGGGCCAGTATCTGGGCGTCACCACCAACAACGTGGCGGAATACCGGGCCCTGCTGCTGGGACTGGCGGCGGCCCAAATCCTGGGGGTCAAGAACATCCAGGTTTATTCCGACTCCGAATTGTTGGTGCGCCAGATCACCGGCTCCTACCGGGTGAAAGCCCCCCATCTCCTCCCCCTGTGGCAAAAAGCCAAAAAGGAGTTGCAAAAGTTCGAGACCCATGCTATCTCCCATGTGCCCCGGGAGGAGAATTCCCAGGCCGATGGCCTGGCCAATCGGGCCATTGACCGGAAGGCGGCGACAGGGTAAAATAATACTTGGATGGGGCGGGTTTTCGCTTTGCCATCCACAAACTTACACCCCAAAGGGCCGCGGAGTAGGCCAGATGATCGCCGGCCGCAGGAGACTCCGGCCGGAGGAAAGTCCGAGCTCCACAGGGCAGGGTGCTGGGTAATCCCCAGCGGGGGCAACCCCAGGGAAAGTGCCTCAGAGACCAGACCGCCGTGGTACGCCCACGGTAAGGGTGAAAAGGTGAGGTAAGAGCTCACCAGTGGCGGTGGCGACACCGCCAGCTTGGAAAACCCCACCCGGAGCAAGACCAAATAGGGGAGCGCTTGAAGGTGGCCCGCCTGAAGCTCCCGGGTAGGTCGCTGGAGGCCCCGGGCAACCGGGGTCCTAGAGGAATGATCATCACCGGGGCTCACCCGGCACAGAACTCGGCTTACGGCCTGCTCCGCGGGTTTCTTTGGGACCACCGGCCACTGAGATGGCGGTGGGCTTTTTTGTCAGGCTCGTCTTTATCCCCCTTTTTCAAAGGGGGACTTTATCCCTAAGATTTAGGGTTTCTGGAAATTGGTTACGCTGATTGTCGGAACCAAGCTGCACTGAAGGGAAAAGGTATGGCCCAGCAGGTCGTCCCATTGAGCAGCGGCTCGCCGGAGCCATACATCTCCGTCATCATCCCGGTGTACAATGAAGAAGAGAACCTCCGGGAGCTGGGGGAGCGCCTGATCCGCACCCTCACCGGCATGGGGCGCCCCTTCGAGATCATCCTGGTGGACGACGGCTCCACCGACCAGTCCTGGCAACTCCTCAGCCAGCTGAACCAGCAATATCCCCAGCACCTCCGGGCCCTGCAGTTCAACCGTAACTTCGGCCAACACCAGGCCATCTTCGCGGGGTTTCAGGCGGCCCGGGGCCGGGTGATGGTCACCCTGGACGCGGACCTGCAAAACCCCCCGGAGGAGATCCCCCGCCTGGTGGCCAAGATCGAGGAGGGCTACGACACCGTGGGCGGCTGGCGGGAAAACCGGCACGACTCCATCTTCCGGAAGCTGCCCTCCCTGATGGTAAATCGCCTCATGTCCTACGTCACCGGGGTCAAGCTCCGGGACTACGGCTGCATGCTCCGGGCCTACCGCCGGGAGGTGGTGGATTCCATCAACCAGTGCCAGGAGTCCTCCAGCTTTATCCCCGCCCTGGCCAACCTTTTCTCCCGGCGGGTGGCGGAGATCCCCGTGGGCCACGCGGAGCGGGAGCGGGGCAAATCCAAATACGGCCTCATCAAGCTCATCCGCCTGAATTTCGACCTGATGACCGGGTTCTCCTCCCTGCCCATCCACCTGGTGGGCTTGATGGGCGTCACCATCGCCCTGCTGGGCCTCATCTTCGGCGCCTTTCTCTTTATCCGCCGCCTCTTCGTGGGTCCGGAGGTGGAAGGGGTCTTCACCCTCTTCGCCATCCTCTTTGTCTTTGTGGGCCTCAACACCCTGGGCCTGGCCCTCATCGGCGCCTACGTGGGCCGCATCTACCGCGAAGTACGCCAGCGCCCCCGCTACGTCATCCGGGAGACCCTGGGGCCGGGCGGGGATTAAGATTTGGGAGAGGGATTGTAAGTGGCCGTCTGCCCCTCCCCCTCTCCCAATGCCACGTAGGGGCGGGTTTAAAACCCGCCCCTACAACGAAAAACGTAAATATTATTTTTGAGGTAAAAATG
>DASWLF010000108.1:0-3480 GCA_036396255.1 Desulfobaccales bacterium | reverse complement strand
TGCAATCAATTCTGCCTTGGTCATAATCCTCTCTCCCTTTCTCCTGGTTTGAGGTTAATTGAGTATCCCTTACCTCCATGGCCAACTTTTGGAAAATGGGTACCCCGCCAACCATCCCCCCTTTAAATTTTATTTTTTAATGCTTGGAATCACCTCAGAACGCTCAACCGGGCCGTCTGGCGCCCGAGGTGTCAGTTTCCCCCTTGATAGCACAAAATCCCCGGGCATGACAATAAAAAATATTGCTATTTCCCTTTACCCATCTAAGTTTTCTTTTGGGAATTTACCCTGCGGGGGGCAGGGTAGGAGAGAAATTGGGGGACGCGTCCAGGCCCTGGCCGGATAAGGTCCTGGAATGACATTAATATCCCCTGGCGGCCGCGCCTGGCCGGGCCCAGGACTTTGGGGCCAGCAGATTCTGGACCGGCCTCCAACAAAATTTAATCCCCCGGCTGGGGTCAGCGGGTCACCTGGCGCAACAAAGCTGCCGCCAGACCGCCGAAAACCAGGTGGGGGACCGACACCGCCAGAAAAACCGGCAAACGCCCCGCCTGACCGAAGGAGGCGCAAAAACCGTAAAATAGCCAGTAGCCGAACATCAGGCCCAGGCCCACGGCCACCATGGAGGTAATGTGGATCTCCTCGTGGCGCAAGGCCAGCCCCAGGCCCAGGACCATGAGGACCAGGGGGGTAAGCGACAGGGAGAGCCGGCTATAGAGGTCCACCCGGTAGGGGGTTGACTTGTAGCCGTCCCGCTCCAGCCGCACCACGTAATGGTAAAGCTCCGTCTGGTCCATCTCCGTCACCTTTTTTTCCAGGTCGGCAAAATCCTCGGGGCGCTCGGTGAGGACGAGGTCGCGCTGCTGGAATTGTTCCCCGAAGGCCACTCCCTGGGAGTCGAAGGTCTGGATCAGGCCCTGGGAAAACCGCCAGTGGTCTCCCTGCCATTGGGCCCGGGCCGCGGCAATGATCTGCACCAGGCGGAACTTGTCATCGAAAAGATAGATTTTCACCCCTTCCAGGGTCTGGATATCTTTGCGGAACATGAGAATATTATAGATGGCCTGGTCGCCCTTGTACCAGAAGTGCTCCAGGTTGTGCAAATCCCGGGGCGGTTTCTTCTCCACCTGGGTCTGCCAGAAGAGGCTCAGCCGTCCCTGGCTCCAGGGGATCAGATAGAGATTCAGGGCCAGCAACAGGACGGTCACGGAGCCGGCCAGCACCAGCAACGGGCGGGCCAACCAGAGGATATCGAGGCCGGAGGTGCGGATGGCCATGGTTTCATGCGACCTGGACATGAGGCCGAAGGTCAGCATGATCCCCAGCAGGACCGCGGCGGGCAGCACCTGCCCCAGGGCAAAGGGCAGCTTGAGGATGATGTAGTGCCAGATGCCCCATAAACTTAGCTGGGCCCGCACCAGACGGTCGATTTTCTCGAAAACATCGACGATGACGAAGAGGGAAACAAAGGTCACCAGGCTCAGGCTGGTATAAATGAGGAACTCCCGCGCCACATAACCTTCCAAAATCCGGGGCCGCAAGATGGCGGAGGTCTCCATGGTTTTTTCATATCAGAAACCCCCGAGCTTTTCATCTGCTAACTTAGAACCGGGCGATTAGGAAACGGGGGGGAGGTGATGATATACTTTGGAGCAGGTGAAGCCGGCCTCCTTTCCCCTTGCCAGGGAACCGGAGAATAATTATAATCTTAGCCGACAGAGTTTCACTCAAGGAGCGAGGGGAGGAACGATGCCAACCTACGAGTACCTGTGCGAGAAATGCGGCGAGGCCTTCAGCCGCATCATGAGCTTCCGGGAGTACGAAGCCGCCAAGGTCACCTGCCCCAAATGCAATTCCGGAGAAGTAAAGCAGCAAATGTCCGAATTCATTGCCAAGACCAGCCGCAAGGCCTAGGGATTGTTTCAAAGCCTTTCTTGGCGGCACAGGCGTCACGCCGGTGCTTTTTAGGGTGCGCACCGCGCCCCCCACCTGGCGGGCAGTGCCCGCCCTACATTGCTTTTCAATCCAAAAGTATTATTTCGGCTTTTCCTCTCCCCACTGCCTGACCGTTATGGCGTTAGGGGCAAGGTAAACGCTCACCGCGCCGTTCCGGGTGAAGTGGCAGGGGATCCCCGGGGCCCGGCCGGCGGCGTCGGGGTCCCGGGAGCCGCCGTAGAGCACCAGGCATCCGGGTTGCAGATGCCGCAGCAGGGCCCGGCCCTCCTGGTGGCCGGCCAGTGGGGCCGGCAGGATTAGCAGGTCCGGGGCCACCACCGCGCCCCCCGGCAGGTCCTGGGTAGTTAGGTGCCGCACCGGCGGGATGATCAGGGCCCGGCGGCCCTCACCCTGGAGCTGCAGGGCCACCCCTCTTTCCTGTCCCAGCTGCAGAAAATTCAGGGTGACGCTCCCCAGGTGCGTCGGCGGCCGGCCCCGCTCCAGGGACCGGGGTGCGGCCCCCCGGTCTCCCAAATAGTTCCACAGGTCCCAGTAAGCCGGGCCCTCACGGCCCCGGCGCCCGAACCAGTAGCCGCCCACCGCAAACTGACGGGCCAGGGTGAGCAGCTCGGCGGCATTGTCCTGGCTCAGGGTGAGGGCCGCCACCAGGTCCAGGCGTCGGAACTGCCGCCAGTGGCAGTACCCCGGCAGGGGCCCCCATCCTCCGCCCGGCCTTCCCGGCCAGGCAGGCTCCGGGGCCGAGAAGACCAGGCGTTGGCCCTCGGGCGTCACCGCCACCCCGTCCAGACCGGCGCTGTCCAGGCAGGTCACCTCCAGGCCGCGGTGGTCCCGCACCAGGGGCAAAGTCAGGGTTACCGCCAGGAAGACCCCCGCCAGGGCGGCGCCGCCCCAGGTCAGGTAGGAGCGCCGCGGCGCCCACAGCAAAATAAAGAAGAGATAGTAGGCCCCAATCTGGGCCCAGGAAGGGATGGGCATGGTGATGGCGCTGCCCGGCAGCCCGGCCCCCAGGGTGATGACCTTATATCCCAGCCAGAGGGGCCACTGGCCCAGGGTTAGGAAGAACTGGGCCACGGGCGTCAGAAACAGGGCCTGGGCCAGCACCGCGGCTTCGCCCAGGGGCAGGGCCAGCCCCAGCACCAGGGGGATGGCCGCCAGGTTCACCAGGATCCCCAGCAGGGACACGACTTGAAAATAGAAGGCCACCAGGGGGGCGGTGGCCAGGGTGGCCACCGCGGAGACCGCCAGCCACCCCTTGCCCCGGAAAAAGATGCGGGCCCAGAGGGTGGGAGCGCGGTCTTCCAATTCCACTGCCGCTCCCCGCACCAACCGGGGCACCAGATAAATAATGGCCCCCACCGCCGCGAAGGAGAGCTGGAAGGAAATGGCGAAGAGCCGCAACGGCGCCAGGCTCAGGATGACCAGGGCCGCCAGGGCCAAGGCGCTCCACACCTCCCGGGGACGGCCCAGAAAGACCAGCAGCAGGTAAGCCAGGACCATGACTTCGGCCCGCTGGGTGGAGGGCGA
>DASWLF010000107.1:0-5552 GCA_036396255.1 Desulfobaccales bacterium | reverse complement strand
AAAATATATTCCAGCAGGCGCTCGCCGTCAAAATCCCGGCTCACCTCCAGGGAGAGGTAATCGGGCCCCACCACCGCGTAAAAGAAGAGAGGATCGTGATACGGGCGCTCATAAGGAGGGGAGGCGTGACCTTCCAGGATCAACCGCCGGGAGCGGGCTTCCTGATGCAGCAGGCGAAATTTCCAGCTTCCCACCACCAATGGTCCCTCTGCTTTTCCGGGGATTTTATCCGGTTTGCCGGGGGATGTCAAACCGGCGGGCCATGCCGATAGAGGGGCTCTGGGCAAATTTGGTGGAACGGCAAGGTGTCAAGAAGAAGGTGCATGTTCAAAAGATGGAAAATTGAAAGCAATTTCGATAACAGTAGGAATTGCAGATAAATAGTAGATAGCCTCACCCAATGGATTGACCAGGGTAGGAGAAACGCCCAGCTTATATGAACCGCATTTAGGCGGCACCGTTTCAGGCCGCCACCTTTAGTGGGTTGTAATTGACTTCGATTAATTCGATTAATCCGGCAGGGTGCAGACTATTGGCGGCGGCCGCTTCTGTTGAAGGAGAACTCCACCGCTACCTTTACTGGCTTGCCGCCTATTTCCAGCACGGGATAGGCAAGGAAATTTATCGGGCCGGAAGTGGGTCCCGGTTCGACTGCAAGGTCGCGGCCGCGGCTGAGTTCGATGCGGTTTGCCGGATGGTGGCCAAAGTAGTAGGTTGCCAGACTCGTATACTTGTTGCCCTCGCTGATGTCCAGGGGCCACCACTTGCCATCCGCAAAGAACTCCGCCCAGCAGTGATAGCCGTCCACCCCGCCCTCGTTCCGCTCCGAGGGGATTGCCGCGCCGATGGCGAAGCGCGCCGGGATGCCCACCGACCTTGCCAGGGCAATGAAGTAGGAGTGGAAATCCGTGCAGTTGCCGGTGCGGGCGTCGCACGCGTAAACCGCGTCGCCCTTACCCCAGCCGTCGCCGTACTTCATGTAGCGCATGCGGTCAATGACGTGGTCGTAGAGCGCCCGGGCGCGCACCAGATCTCCCGTCTTGCCCTGGACGACCTGCTCGGCGATCCGGCGGAAATTCTCATTAGTCGGCACCAGACGCTCCGGGTTAAGGTATTTTCCATGGTCGGGGGTCGGCGCTGCATAGGCCGCCTTCTCAAGGCGTTGCACCTGATAGCGGATCTCGACATTTTTGCCGCTGTCCTCCGGGCCGAGCTCGAGGAAAAGGACTCGGTTGGCGTGTTCCCGCTCCTTCAAGATGCTTTGCTTCCCCGGAGCGTTGATGGATTTTACCTCCACTGTCTGGAAGGAGTCCGTGGCCGCCAGGGGAAGCCACATGCGGGCGGTACCGGTTATCTGGGGCAGGGTGGCCCGATATAGAAACTCGAACTCGTCGCGATCTCTGATGACCCCAAGGTGGCCTTCTGAAGCTTCTTTCAAGGGGAGGCGATGCCAGGTGCCATCACTTTTTTGCTCCCAGGCGTAGAAGGGCTGGCCGTTTATCTTATGGACGGTGGTTTCGGTGACCTTCATGGCCGCCGGATCACCGGCAAGAAAGAAATCAACGTCATACACGTCGCCGCTGATGTCCACCAAGTCCACGCAGGCGAAATAGCGGTTAGGACCCAGTTTCGACAGGTATTCGGTGTGGACTCGGACCAGCTTGAGACGGAGTTCCTGGTTGCGGAAGGGAAGCTTGAAATATCCTCCACCCAGGCGCACCTGCTCCTGGATGTGATTCTCGATGCCTGCCTGTATATCGGCGGTTGCCAAGTTGGGCAGGGGCGGGGCAGGCGCGCCCGGCGCGCCTTGCCCCTCTTTCCAGCCGCCACCCGCAAGCACCAGGCAAACTACCAGCACCGCTGATATTATCGTTCGCCAGCTCATAAAAGTTCCTGGCCTGGGCCACTAGGCCGCCCAAAGGCGGACATCACTTCGGGTGCTCAGCCTTCTTCGGGTCCGCCTTCGGGTCCGCCTTCGGATCCGCCTTCGGATGCTCCGGCTTCGCTTGCTCCGCCTTGGGGTGGTCCGGCTTCGCTTGCTCCGCCTTTGGGGGCTCTGTTGTTGACGGGTGTTCCGGTTTAGCTTGCTGGGCCAGGCTCGCTCCCGACAGGAACACGAGAACCGCTGCCGACAGTAACACCACTCCTATAGCCTTGATCATGGTCTTATTCCTCCTTTTTTTCCGGCCGGGTCGTTCCCCGCACCGAGATAGTGTAGTGGTTTAGTGTCCCGGGCGCCGCTTGGCGCTTCCAAAAGACCTTAAAAATTCTTATTCTCTTCCCGCGAATTTCAAGTCGTTTTCCGACATGGCGCGATTTGCACCGGTAAGTGTTCAAGGGGTTTCCCCTATGGGAGGCGAAATCCGCCACTAATGATCACATACGCATATTTTTTCATTTCCCTAATCCCATTAATCGCAGGAGCGGCTCCCCCGTTTTCCCCCATCCGATACCGCCCCTGGCTAATCCCGGTTCAACCGCCAATCATAGCTCTGGTACGTCACCTTCAAGGCGTCGGCGTGATCTTGGATAAAGGCGCGATCCTGTTTATTATCCAGGTAACGGGCGATGAACCGCAGGCGTTCGGCCTGGTCAGCGCCAAAGTCTCGGGCATACCACTTGAAGATGCGAGACAGGGATATGCTCTGCCGAGACCGGTCGAGGACGGCGCCGCCGGAGTTGATAAAGGTCTGGCTGGCCATGGTGAGTTCCTCTTCCAGATTTTCGGGGGTATAGACGTCGATGAAGGGGCAGGAGGAGGAGCCGCATACCAGGGTGAAGTGGAGGCGGGGGTCGAGTGGTTCCACGATGAAGTTTAGACGCGGGTCCCTGCTTCGAAAGCGCCGGAAAAGAGAGTAGGTTGGACGCCGGTTGCTTCGCAGAATACCGTGCTCGATGTCGTCGGGACTGAAGACGTACTTGCCGATCTGGTAGTGAACCCGGCGGAAAAAGTTCCAGACCTCTTTAACAGAGTCCCTGATGCCCAGCGCAATAACCCCGTGGATGACGATGACATTGTAGAGGTTTATCCAGAAGGCGATTCTCCCCTCCCGCCGGGCCAGCACCGCCGGGTCCATAGTTTTCAGGTTATTGCTCAGTTTCAGGAAATCCTGATAGATCTCGGATTGGTGCATCTGTTCATAGGCCACCCTGCCGGTCCCGGCCTCGAAAAAGGCCCCCCGCATGGTGGTCATGGTGCTCTTAAGTTCTGCGGCCATTTCCTGGGGGGGAATGTCCGCGGTAGGTTCGCCGTCATTTAATAGAATCTTCTTGAAGGGATATTTCGACATCGACACGTCCTTTTCCCTCTATCGTGGAAAAGACCTGTTCCCCTCGAATTGTCAGAAATAAGGCAAACTACCACTGCCGCTGGTACCATCGTGCGCCAGCGCATAAAAATTCCTTGCCTGGACCCTTAGGCCCCAATCAAGAGCACGGATATTACTTCGGATGCTCCGACTTCGGGTGCTCGGGCTTCGGTTGCTCCGGCTTCGGTTGCTCCGGGGCAGCGGGAGCGGGCGTTGCCGGTGCGGCCGGAGGCGCTACTTTCTCGGCCGCCGGCGGGGCCGCCGGTTTGGGGGGGGCTTTCTTCTCTTCCCCGCTGCCGCAGGCCAGCACCAAACCAAACATTGCCACGATTAGCAAGATCCCAAATCTTTTCATTATCGGCACCTCCTGGTGAGATAGAGTGTTGCCATGACCTTAGATATGTTGATTACTCCCTTTCTCAAGAACCCACCCCCGTAAAGGCGAGGATGAATTTAGTCATCTACTATAGCAAACATAATGCCTCATTCTGCCATGTCAACGAAACCTACCCATGAAAAACAGCTTAAGTCGGTCGCTTAATCTTTCTCAAGGTCACCGGACCATAAGAAATTTTTAGACAATGATTGAAGATATGTTTGGGATATGTTGGATTTTCGGACTGCCGGAGGTTCGCCCAAAAGTCCGAAAAGATATTCCAGCAGGCGCTCGCCGTCAAAATCCCGGCTCACCTCCAGGGAGAGGTAATCGGGCCCCACCACCGCGTAAGAGAAGAGCGGATCGTGATACGGGCGCTCATAAGGAGGGGAGGCGTGGCCTTCCAGGATCAACCGCCGGGAGCGGGCTTCCTGATGCAGCAGGCGAAATTTCCAGCTTTCCACCACCAATGGTCCCTCTGCTTTTCCGGGGATTTCATCCGGTTTGCCGGGGGATGTCAAACGGGCGAGCTCTTGCTGCCGGAGGAGTCCTTTGGTAAATTCCCAGGTGTCCGCCCTGGGGCGCACCCGGGGGTGCGCCCCAATAGGGAAAACATTTTCTTGCTGCGTGGCGACCCCAACGGGGTCATGGATCCTTAGTTAAGCATGACATGAAAAGCCAGTTGTTCAACCGCAGGCTAGCCCATTTCCGCCCAGGTTGGCAGACGATATGCGGGGAATATGGAAGGCAAGCCGGCGAAGCCCGTTTTTTTCAGGGTGGCCAGGATTTCCTTGGCCGCCCGCACCCCTGAGGAGGCCGCCCCTTCCATCCACCCCTGGAAATCCAGGGAGGTGTGCTCCCCGGCAAAAAAGACATTACCCTGCCGCACCCCCTCGTAGCCGGCGATGGTCTGGCACTGCCCCACCCGCCAGTAGCAGTAGGACGAATTCCAGAAGGGGTTCAGGTGGGCCAGGCTCGCGTCGGCTTTGCCGTTCCACGTTGAGCTGATCCCTGGGAAAACCGGCTCGATTTGGGCGAGAAAATTTTGCGCATCCGCGAGCACGTGGGTGTCGTTAGCAGCATCGCCGTACGGATGCTTCAGGCGCATGGACTCGGCCACACTCCCGCCGGTATAATTGACCAGAATGCCGTGTTCCCCCATTTGCCCCCGGGTCGCGTCCCAGGTGCACTGGTAGCCCGTGTCCGCGTAAGTGTTGCCGTTGCTCCCCGATTCGTTCCAATACCGGTTAGTGAACTGCAGGTGCATCTTGCCGTTGCGGCCCGCCCCCAGCTCCTGGATGGCCTTGATCTTCAAGAAGTCAAACCCGGCTTTGCTGTAGTCCAGGGTGCGCAACACCGCAAACGGCAAAGCCAGGACCACCAGGTCGGCCCTTTTCTCCCGGCGGCCGTTGAAGCTCAGGATGTAACTCCCATCCCCGGCCCGGGTCAGGGCCTCCAGTCGCCAGCCGCGTTTCACCGTGCTTTCCATGCCAAGATAATCGGCCATGGCCTGGGGGAGGAGGTCGGCGCCGCCGGCGATCCGATAGCGCTCATCCGATTCCCCATAAATGGAAAGCCGGTTGGGATTGTTATAAGCCAGGAGATAGATCAGGTTGAGGGCGCTTTGGTCGGTGGTGTCCGCCCCGTACTCAATGTTGTAAGCCGCGTCCAGCAGCCCCCCCATGCGCGATTGGTGGCCGCCCTCAACTCGCGACTCGATCCAGTCGTAAATGCTCATGGAGTCCAGGGTCCGCCCTGCCAGGGTGCTCCGGTTATAGGCGGTGGGGTACCCCGCGGCCCTGAGGTCAGCCCGGAGTTTGGGGTAAAGCGCCGCAAAATCCGCATCGGCCTGGGCTTTGGAATAGTGC
>DASWLF010000106.1:0-6168 GCA_036396255.1 Desulfobaccales bacterium | reverse complement strand
GCCTGCGGTATGAGACTGGGATTACCATTTTACTGGACCTGCTCACCGCCGAAGACGCCTTGAAGAACGCCGCACTGAGCCAGGTGGGAGCCTTGTTCGACACGCATTTGGCCCAGGCGGGCCTGGAACTGGCCCTGGGCACCATCTCCGGGCCGGCGGCCGGCGAGGAATCCGCTAAGGGAGGCAGACAGTCACCTTGACGGACCCGGTTATCAGAGCGGAACGGCCGGAAGACATTGACGCCATCCGGCGGGTTTTGGTCGCAGCCTTTGGCCAGCCGGATGAAGCCGGGCTGGTCGATAAGTTGCGCAGTCACGGCCAGGCGGCCGTTTCCCTGGTGGCGGAGGAGAGGGGGGAGGTAGTCGGCCACATCCTGTTCAGCCCGGTCGCTTACCACCATCATGATCGTGTTTATCCCGGCATGGGATTGGCGCCGTTGGCGGTAGGGCCGGCCTTTCAAGGCCGGGGTATCGGTTCCCGCCTGGTTGAAGAGGGCCTGGCCCGCGGTCGGGCTGCGGGCGCCGCCTTCGTGGTGGTTCTGGGGGAGCCCGCCTATTATGGGCGCTTCGGCTTCCGCCCCGCTATGGCTTTAGGGATATTGAGTGAATATGAGGCCGGGGAGGCCTTCATGGTGTTGGAACTTCAGGCCGGAGGTCTGCCTCCGGCTGGCGGCCTGGTCAAATATGCCCGGGAATTTGCCGACCTGGCGGAGTAGGACATCTTATGGCTCCCGCTTCCCCGGCGGGGGGAGCGGGCAGGGGTGAGGGGGGGAGTATTTGGTAGCCGCAGGCTTTAGCGGGAAAAACTTCAAATCCCCCTAAATCCCCCTTTTCCAAAGGGGGACTTTAAAACCCCCCTTTGAAAAAGGGGGGCAGGGGGGATTTTAATTCTCGGGGTGAGACGAACAGGCTGGAGAACCTGCGCCACCAATTCATAAAAGCTTTTCAGAGCAGTTAAACATGGGCCTTCGGCTCACCCGTAAAGCATGAAAAGTTGGTAGGGCGGGCGTCTCGCCCGCCGCCTTTAGCGCCTGTGCCCCCGTCCATAGGTGCGTCTTACGCACCCATGAGAGGTGGCTAATTTCCGGGGTACCTTTAATGGTGCGTAAGACGCACCCTACAAAAACTTTCCGAACGGCAAAATGACATGGAAACGAGGAAGAAAATACTTGGCCTAACCGCCCTGGTGGTCGTGGCCCTGATCTTCATGGCCTGGATAGCTGGGCTGCTGCACTTCGGCAAGATCGCCCCCGGGCTGGTGTCCGAAAAAACCGCGGCGCCAGCGGGCCGGGTCCTGGTTATCAGCGAAACCCTGATTCCCCGGGAGCTGGAAGTCATGGGAGAGGTGGTCTCCAAGAGCCTGGCCCAGGTCGCGGCCCAGGTGCCCGGCAAGGTGAGCAAGATCTGGGTGGAGGCCGGCGCCCGGGTGAAGCCGGGAGACCCCTTGGTCACCCTGTCCGGAGAGGAGTACCAGGCCCGGGTGAACCAGGCCCGGGCCGGCGTAGCCCAGGCCCAGGCGCAGTTGGCCCAGGCCACCGCGAATTATAAGCGTTTTCAGTACTTGCTCAAGGAGGGGGCGGCCAGCCCTCAGGAGTTCGAAACCGTGCAGGAACGCTTCAAGTCGGCCCAGGCGGGCTTGGCCGCGGCCCAGGCCCAGGCGAAGGAAGCCGCCACCCTGAAGGGCTACACTATCATCCGGGCGTCCGAGGCCGCGGTGGTGGCGGCCCGCAAGGTGGCGGTGGGCGACCTGGCCCAACCGGGGCAGCCCCTGGTATCGATTTATAATCCCGATCTTCTCCAAGTGGAGGGGGAGGTTAACGACAGCCATCGCGATAACGTCAGGCTGGGGGAGAGGGTCGCGGTCAGGGTGCCCGCGGTGAACTGGCAGGGGGAGCTGGCCCTCACCGAGATATTTCCCATCAGCCAGGCTCCCAGCCGCACCTTCAAGGTCCGCACCGCCATGATCCGGGACCAGAAAGTGGTGCCGGGGATGTTTGCCCACCTGTCGCTACCCTTGGAAGGCGCCCCGGGAATCCTGATCCCCCAGGAGGCGGTGCATCAGGTGGGCCAGCTCACCATGGTGGCGGTGGCAGTGGACGGCCAAACTCAGCGTCGCCAGGTAAAGCTGGGGCGGCAGATCAATGACCGGGTTGAGATCTTGGCGGGCCTGCAATTAGGCGATAAGATTCTGCTTTCCGAAAACCATGTCAAATAATTCCGAAGAACTCCATCTCGGCCTCACCGCCCGCCTGGTCCGGCGGTTCTTAGAATCCAAGCTGCCCACCCTGATCATCATCATCAGCCTGCTGGCCGGGGCCGCGGCCTTGCTCTACACCCCCCGGGAGGAAGACCCCCAGATCACCGTGCCCATGGTGGACATCCTCATCCGCTTTCCCGGCGCCGCGCCCCAGGAGGTGGAAAACCTGGCGGTCATCAATTTGGAGAAAAAACTCTGGGAGATGGAGGGCCTGGAGGACCTCTACTCCCAGGCCGGCAACGGCTTCGCGGTGGTCACCGCCAAGTTCAAGGTGGGCGAAAACTTGGAGACCAGCCTGTTCAAGGTCTACAACAAGACCTTCTCCAACCTCGACCAGGTTCCTTCCGGGGTGACGGGCTGGGTGGTCAAGCCCATGAGCATCAACGACGTGCCCATAGTCACCCTGACCCTTTACAGCAAGCAGGCCGACGATTACGAGCTCCGGCGGGTGGCGGATGAACTGCTGCACCGCCTGCAAGCCATTCCCGACGCCGGCCGCTCTTTGGTGGTGGCCGGGCGCAAGCGCCAGGTGCGGGTGGAGGCCGACCCGGCGCGTCTTGCAGGCCACGGTCTGGACCTGGCTTCACTCGCCCAGGCCATCGAGGTGAGCAACGTCAACGTCCCCGCCGGCCACTTCTCCCGCCAGAACCGGGAATATCTGGTAGAGGCGGGGCCTTTTCTCAAATCCGCCGATGAAGTGGCCAATCTCCTGGTGGCGGTGCACCAGGGCAAGCCGGTCTATTTGCGGGACGTGGCCCAGATCCTGGATGGCCCCGAGGAGCCGGTGGCGGCCAGCCAGATCGCCTTCGGCCCAGCCGAGGAGGTCCCGGCTGGTTACGAGCGAGGCCGGTTTTATCCGGCAGTGACCATGGCCATCGCCAAGCGCCTGGGCACCAACGCCGTGACCGTGGCCCAAGGGCTGCTGGATCGGCTGGAGGAGCTGAAAAAGGAGGTCATCCCGCCCTACATCCAGGTGAAGATCACCAGGAATTACGGCCAGACCGCCGACGAAAAGGTCAATGAGCTGGTCCGGGAACTCCTCATTGCGGTGCTATCCATCACCGTGCTCCTCACTCTGTTCCTGGGCTGGCGGCAGGCCCTCATCGTGGCCCTGGCCGTGCCCCTGACCCTGGCCATCACCCTAACCGGCAATATGCTCTTCGGCTACACTATCAACCGGGTGACCCTCTTCGCCCTGATCCTTTCCCTGGGTCTGCTGGTGGACGACCCCATCATCGACGTGGAGAACATCCATCGCCACTTCCAACTGCGGCAGCACCCGCCCCTGGAGGCCACCCTGGTGGCGGTGGACGAAGTCCGGGCCCCCACGATACTCGCCACCTTCACGGTGATCATCAGCTTCATCCCCATGTATTTCGTCACCGGCATGATGGGGCCCTATATGCGGCCCATGCCCCTGAACGTGCCGCTGGCCATGCTCATGAGCCTGTTCATCGCCTTCACCGTCACCCCCTGGGCCACCTACCACATGCTGAAAAAGGAATACGGGGAGAAAGAAAAGCCCTTCGTCCTGGAAGAGACTTGGATTTACCGGACCTACACCCGCATCCTGACCCCTTTGCTGGAGTCTCGCCGCCGCGCCCACCTGTTCTTGCTAACGGTGGTGGTGCTGTTCCTTATCTCAGTGGCCCTGCCGGTCCTGGGGCTGGTGCCCCTGAAGATGCTGCCCTTCGATAACAAGAACGACTTTCTGGTGGTGGCCAACCAGCCCAACGACACCCCCCTGGAGGCGACCCAGGAGGTGTTGCAAGATTTCGGCCGATATCTCGCCACGGTGCATGAGGTGGACAGCATTGTCACCTATGCCGGGGTGAGCGCCCCCATCGATTTCAACGGCTTGGTGCGCCATTATTATCTCATGCAGGGTCACTACGTGGGGCAGATCCGGGTCAACCTGGCGGAGAAGGAGCGGCGCCGCGCCGCCAGCCATTCCATTGCCCTGTGGGTGCGCCCGGCCATGGAGGAGATCGCCCGGAAGCATGGAACGCGTCTGGCCATCGTGGAGGTGCCGCCGGGGCCGCCGGACCTGCAAACCCTGGTGGGGGAAGTCTACGGCCCTCCAGGCGCCGCCTATCCCGACCTCATCCGCGAGGCAGCCACGGTCAGGGATTTCTTCCTGCAGACACCGGGGGTAGTGGACGTGGACACCTCGGTGGAAACCGCGGAGCCCAGGTTCCGGTTCCTGCTTGATAGGGGCAAAGCGGCCCTGAGCGGCCTGTCCACGGCGCAGATCGCCCGGGGCCTGGCCATAGCCCAGGCCGGGGAGACGGTGGGCCGGGTGCACCTGGATCCAGAGCGCCTGCCCCTGGAGATCCTGCTGCGCTGGCCGGCTGCGGCGCGCTCCTCCACCCTCGGCCTAGGCCAGCTTTACTTCAAGAACCCCACCGGCTCGCTGGTGCCTTTGCAGGAGTTGGGCCGCTTTGACCTGGACGCCGCCCCCAATGCCATCCTGCGGAAAAACCTGGAGCGGGTGGTGTTTGTCACCGGCGATACCGCGGGCTTGAGCCCGGTTAACGCCATCCTCAAGCTGATGGGAGATACCGCGGCCAAGCCTTTATCTCCCGGATACCGGGTCAATTATGCCGGTGAAGGGGAGTGGAAGATCACGGTGCAGGTCTTCCGGGACTTAGGAATTGCCTTCGCCGGGGCCCTGATCGGCATCTACATCCTACTGGTCTTGCAGACCTCTTCTTACACCATGCCCCTGGTGATCATGGTGGCCATCCCGCTGACCATGATCGGGGTGATGCCGGGCTTTGCTCTGTTGAACCTTTTCTTCGCCGGGATGGTGAAGGGATATGCCGACCCCATCTATTTTACTGCCACCGCCATGATCGGCATGATCGCCTTGGCTGGCATCGTGGTGCGAAACTCCATTATTCTCATCGACTTCATCCACCATCACCTGGACCGGGGTTATTCGTTGGAGGACGCGGTGCTGCGCTCCGGCGCGGTGCGATTCCGGCCCATCCTGCTCACCGCTCTGGCCGCCATGTTTGGCTCCTGGGTCATCACCCTGGACCCCATCTTCTCTGGGCTGGCCTGGTCTTTCATCTTCGGGCTTTTTGCCTCCACCGCCTTTTCCCTGGTGGTGGTCCCGGTGATTTATTACCTGCTGGCCAACCGAAAACCAGGCTAATCAGGAGCCGACGAATATGCAAATGAAATAACCAAACCTGAAGATCCACTTGCCGGGCGGGTTAGGAAAAGGTTTTTTCAATTATGGGGTACTAATGGTAAGCGTGACCAATGAATTAGTGGTGATAGCCGACGGATCCGAAACTTATCAACTAACTGAAAATTCTATCTATCTGGATCATATCTATAGTTTTTGCTGGCTCGGTGATAAGAGAAGGTTTGGGCAAGTGACCCTCCATTCCCGCATAACTTTTTGACCGCATGAGGTCTATCAGCCCCAGTATCTTCTCTGGCTCACCATTACCGGTCAGTGCTGGCCTGGGGTCATTAAACTCCACAGCAGTGAAGTATCTGGGGTTCTGAGGTTGTGGTGTGCCCAAAATTCAGAGAAACATTATTTTCTCAGCGAAATTTATGGTACCACGCCGACAATGAGAGGAGTAGACTTAAAGAATTACACCTTTGGGAGATTCTCACCGAAGCAAAGAGGTACCCAAAACCATTTTTCGACTGCGGGGCCAAGGCGGCCGCATAATCTCGGATAGCAAAGGAGGATTGAGATGGGAAAGAGTAGAAGGCATCGCACCTCTTGGCCGAGGCGGTTGTTTTTCATGCTTATCATCGTGGGAATATGCTGGCCGAACCTTGTCTGGGGGCAGGCTGACCAACGGGTGCCACTAGAACTGAAGGTCAAAATAAAGGACAAGGAAATTGGCAGAACTTTTGTGGACTCTTTAAAAAAATCCATAAACC
>DASWLF010000105.1:0-2646 GCA_036396255.1 Desulfobaccales bacterium | reverse complement strand
TTCGTCTTCGCGGCGGTGCTGATGCTGGCCGAGGGTCTGCGCCGCACCCTGGTGGCCACCGGGTCCTATGACAACGCGGTGGTGCTGCGGGCCGGCTCCGAGTCCGAGGTGCAAAGCGCGGTGGACCGCACCCAGGCCGGCATCGTGGGCGCCCAGCCGGAGGTGGCCCTGGATAAGGACGGGCGCCGCCTGGCGGCCAATGAGGCCATCGTCCTGGTCAACCTCCCCAAGCGGGAGGGCGGCAAGATGGCCAACGTCATCATCCGGGGAGTGCAGCCCGTCTCCCCGGAACTGCGCCGGGAGGTGCGGCTGAGCGCCGGGCGCTTTTCCCGACCCGGGTCCACCGAGATCGTGGCCGGGGTCCAGATCGCCCGGCGGTTTAAAGGCGCCGGCCTGGGGGAGACCCTGCGCTTCGCCATGCGCACCTGGCAGGTGGTGGGAATCATGGACGCGGGCAACACCGGCTTCAGCTCGGAAATCTGGGGGGACGTGGAGCAGATCCTCCAGGCCTTCCGGCGCACCACCTTCTCTTCGGTGATTCTCCGCCTGCGGGACCCCGGGGAGTTTGCCGCCCTGAAGGCCCGCCTGGAGAGCGACCCCCGGCTGCCCATGCAGGTGCTGCGGGAGGTGGAGTTCTACGAAGCCCAGTCCCGGCGGTTGGCCACCTTCATCCGCCTCCTGGGCCTGGTGCTCACCGGCATCTTCAGCCTGGGGGCCGTCCTGGGGGCCATGGTCACCATGTACGCCCAGGTGGGGGCCCGGATCAGCGAGATCGGCACCATGCGGGCCCTGGGGTTCAAGCGCCATCACGTGCTGGCGGCGTTTTTACTCGAATCCATGCTCCTGGGGTTCCTGGGCTGGATTTTGGGCCTGATTCCCGCCTCCCTGCTCAATTTCATCACCCTGTCCACCATCAACTGGTCCAGCTTTGCGGAGCTCTCCTTCAAGTTCGCCCTGACCCCGGGCATCCTGGTGAAAAGCCTCCTCTTCGGGGTGGGCATGGGATTGGTGGGGGGCCTGCTGCCGGCCCTGAAGGCCGCCCGCCTGCCGCTGCTGGAGGCCCTGCGGGCGGCGTAACCGGCGTGGTAAATGGTGGGCCCTCGACCCGTGGCCCCCTCTCTCCATGACCAGGTGGGCTGATACCGAGTTGCGCTCATAGAAGTAAGAAAAGCTACTGTAGGGGCGCACCTGCATGTGCGCCCTACTGTGGGCGGACACATAGGTCCGGCCCTACAAAAGAAAAAGATGAATTACCTGTATGAGCGCAACTCCATATGAGGCGTGGCGGCACCATCGGGGGCCGGGGCCTGATCAGCTGCCGCCCCGGGGCGGGGTTTGGGTTCTGCACGCCAGCTCCTCCATCACCTCCATCTGCACCCGCTGGATCTCCAGCAAGCGCCGCCACTGGGTGTTCAGCAGCAGGTCCATTTTCTCGTTCAGGTGCCGGATCTCCAGTTCCGCCTTGAGGTTCACCTGGTAGTCGTGTTCGGAGCGCAGCCGGTCCCTGGCTTCCTGGCGGTTCTGGCTCATCAGGATGACCGGGGCCTGGACCGCGGCCAGGCAGGACAGCACCAGGTTGAGCAAGATGTAAGGGTAGGGGTCGAAGGGCTGCTTCAGGAGCGCCATGGTGTTGATCGCCACCCAGATGGCGATGGTCAGGCCGAACCCCAGGATGAAGCGCCAGCTGCCGCCGAAGTCGGCCACCCGGTCGGAAAGCCTTTCCCAAGGGGTCAAATCCTGCTCAAATTCGAGGTTGATGTTCTTGGAGAGGATCTCGTGCTCTTTCAGGCTGTCCAGCACTTCTTCCTGGAGGGTGGAAATTTCGCCCGCCTCCTCTTCCAGGACGTCCTCCACGTAATCGGCCCGGAAGTGGCTCAGGTCTATCAAACAGATGTAGCCCTGGCTGTCCCAGTCCGGATGTTTCTTCTTGATAGTCTCCAGAACCCCTCCCCGGATGAGTTCTCCGGGCCAGACCTCGCCCAGGTCCTTTTTCTGGCCGCAAATCTGGCAGACCACGGTCTCATTCTGGTTTTCAGCCATAATGACCTCATCTTACCTGGAAGTGGAGGAGAGCAGTGGTGGTCGGGGAGAAGCTCCGGCCGTCCGGCCCTCTTCAGGCGGTTAGTAATCGAGTTTGTCGGTAACCCCCTTGGGGGAGGCCAGCTTCTGATAACCCGGGGGCACGGCGAACAGGCGGTCCGCCTGCTTGCCCTCCCTGATGCTGCGGTATTCGATGGAAAACTTCCGCTGGTTGCAGACCACCTTCAGGGGCATCCCCAATTTGGGGGCCACCCAGAAGGTCTGGAACTCCAATCCGTCCCCGCCCTGGACCGCGAGCTGGTACTTGTCAGCCACGTAGCCGTTCACGGTTTCCCTTCCCAAATGGCGCTTGTTGATGGCGTTGGGGGGCACCTGGATGAATTGCCCGGGCAGGCGCGCCCTCAGGGGTAATTCAATGTAAGCCCTGTCCCTGGGAATGATCACCCAGATCAACTTCTGGTCCGGGCGCACGATGGTGATGGTCTGTCCGCTCTCGTCGTTAAATTCCTGGCGCATCTTGCCGTCCTGGACGAAAATCCGCCCCGGGATGATCTTGTCGCCGTCCTTGACCAGCATCTGGGCGGAAAAATTCGCCCCCCAGGCCGG
>DASWLF010000104.1:0-6565 GCA_036396255.1 Desulfobaccales bacterium | reverse complement strand
GGCCAGGGCCGATTGCCCCTGGTCCCCAAATTCTTTCAGTGCAGTATCTCCCGCAGAAACCTGCCGGTATAGGAGTCCGGGTGCCGGGCCAGGTCCTCCGGGGGGCCGGCGGCCACCAGGCGGCCGCCGCGTTCGCCCCCTTCCGGCCCCAGGTCCAGGATATAGTCCGCGGTCTTGATGACCTCCAGGTTGTGTTCGATGACAATGACCGTGTTGCCTTCTTCCACCAGGCGGTTCAGCACCAGCAGCAGCTTTTCGATATCCGCCAGGTGTAGCCCGGTGGTGGGCTCATCCAGGATGTAGAGGGTGCGCCCGGTGGACCGGCGGCTCAGTTCCTTGGAGAGCTTGAGGCGCTGGGCCTCGCCCCCGGACAGGGTGGTGGCCGACTGGCCCAGATGGATGTAGCCCAGGCCCACGTCGGCCAGGGTCTGCAGTTTGTCCCTGAGGTGCGGCACCGCCCCGAAGAACTCCAGGGCCTGGTCCACCGTCATCTCCAGGACCTCGGCGATGTTTTTCCCTTTGTAGCGGATTTCCAGGCTGCCGGCATTATAGCGCAGGCCCCGGCAGACCTCGCAGCGCACGTAAACGTCGGGCAGGAAGTGCATCTCGATCTTGTTGATGCCTTCGCCCCGGCAGGCTTCGCAGCGGCCGCCCTTGACGTTGAAGCTGAAGCGCCCCGGCCGGTAGCCCCGAAGGCGGGCCTCGGGCACCTGGGAAAAGAGCTCCCGCACGATGGTGAAGAGCCCGGAGTAGGTGGCCGGGTTGGACCGGGGGGTGCGGCCGATGGGGCTCTGGTCGATGTTGATCACCTTGTCCAGCTGCTCCGCCCCCCGGAGTTTGTCGTAGGGGGCCGCCGGGATCCTGGCGTGGTAGAGGTGCTGCCGCAGGGCCAGGTACAGGGTGTCCATGACCAGGGTGCTCTTGCCGGAGCCCGAGACTCCGGTGACGCAGCTCAACACCCCCAGGGGCAGGGCCAGGTCCAGGTCCTTGAGGTTGTGGCCCCGGGCCCCGGTGAGGCGCAGGAAGGACTGGGGCTGGCGGCGGCTCCGGGGAAGAACGATCTGCCGCCGGCCCGACAGGAACTGGCCGGTCAAAGAGCGCCCGTTGCGGCACAGCTGCGCCGGGGTGCCGTGGAAGACCACCTCCCCCCCGGCCCGGCCCGCCCCCGGCCCCATGTCCACGATATAGTCGGCCGCCCGGATGGTGTCCAGATCGTGCTCCACCACGATGACGGTGTTCCCCAGGTCCCGCAGCATCTTCAGGGTGTGCAGCAGCCTGTGGGTGTCCCGGGGATGCAAGCCGATACTGGGCTCATCCAGGATATAGAGCACCCCGCTGAGCTTGGAGCCGATCTGGGTGGCCAGCCGGATGCGCTGGGCTTCGCCCCCGGCCAGGGTGGCGGTGGCCCGGTCCAGGGTGAGGTACTCCAGGCCCACTTCCTCTAGGAAGCCCAGGCGCTCGGTGATTTCCTTCAGGACCCGGCGGGCGATCTCCGCCTGCCGGGCGCTGAGGTGGAGCTGGTTGAACCAGCTTAGGGCCCGAGCCACCGTAAAGCCGGTGACCTGGCTGATGTTGGCGCCGTCCAGCTTCACGGCCAGGGCCTCCCGGCGCAGGCGGGAGCCGCCGCAGTCCGGGCAGGGCCTGACACTCATGTACTGCTCGATCTCCTCCCGGATGGCGGCCGAGTCCGTCTCGATATAGCGCTCCTTGAGCAGGGGAATGACCCCGGGAAAAGGCCGGGGCCCGTAAAAGCGCCGGCCCCCCTGCTCGTGGAAGAAGCTGACGGGTTGGCCCTGGGAGCCGAACAGGATGGCCTGCTGCACCTCCCCGGGCAAGTCCTGGAAAGGGGTGCGCATGGAAAACTGGTAGTGGTGCTCCAGGGCTTCCAGCATCTGCTGGTGCCGCAGCGAGTGGCGGTGGGCCCAGGGACGCACCGCCCCTTCCCGCAGGCTCAAGTTGGGATTGGGCACCACCAGGTCCGGGTCGATGACCTTCCGGGTCCCCAGGCCGCTGCAGGCGGGGCAGGCCCCCTGGGGGCTGTTGAAGGAGAACAGCCGGGGGGTGAGCTCCGGCAGGCTGACCCCGCAGTGGTCGCAGGCGAATTTCTCGGAAAACAGCAGTTCGTCGCCCCCGGCCACGGCCACCCGCACCACCCCGTCGGCCAGCTTCAGGGCCAGCTCCAGGGAGTCCGGCAGCCGGGCCCCCAGGTCCGGCTTCACCACCAGGCGGTCCACCACCGCCTCCATGGTGTGGCGCTTGTTTTTGTCCAGGACCGGCACTTCCTCCAGCTCCATCACCTCGCCGTTGAGGCGGATGCGGCTGTAACCTTCCCGGCGCAGCCTTTCCAACAGCTTCTGGTGCTCGCCCTTGCGGTTCACCACCACCGGGGCCAGGATGCTGATGCGGCTGCCGGCCGGCAGGGCCAGAACCTGGTCCGCCATCTGGGGCACGCTCAGGGACGAAATGGGCCGGCCGCACTGGTAGCAGTGGGGCAGGCCCACCCGGGCGAACAATACTCTTAAATAATCATAGATCTCCGTGGAGGTGGCCACGGTGGAGCGGGGGTTCCGGGAGGCGCTGCGCTGCTCGATGGCGATGGCCGGGGAGAGCCCATCGATGTACTCCACGTCCGGCTTGTCCATGAGCTCCAGGAACTGGCGGGCGTAGGCCGACAGGGATTCCACGTAGCGGCGCTGCCCCTCGGCGTAGAGAATGTCAAAGGCCAGGGTGGATTTCCCGGAGCCGCTCACCCCGGTGATGACGATGAACTTGTTCCGGGGCAACTCCAGGTCCACTTCCTTGAGGTTGTGTTCCCGGGCTCCCCGGATGACGATCTTGTTAAAGGGCATCACGGCTTCAGCTATAAGGGCTCAAGGGGGTCATCAACCCGTACTTTTGGTTGCGGCCTCCGGGCCGGGCGGCCGGACGGCATTCTCTTTAGCCTTGGGTTTGCGTCCCCGTTTCTTCTTGAGGTCATAGGGCACAAATTTGATCCCCTGGGACCGTCCCGCGCCCCCCGGCCACAGCAGCGGCCCGTTTCCCAGGTGGCGGACGATCTCGGCCAGGGGCCAATCCAGGTATTTGGGAGGAATCACCGTGACTTCCAATTTCAGGCCCCGGTTGGGGCGTTCTTTGCCTCTGGACATGACTATTCCTTGTTGGTTTTGACAGTAATAAAGTTCTGGGCATCCTCTGGCCGACTAAGACTAGGGAGCTGCCTGCGGAAGGTCTTGAATCCAGTTAGCCCAAAATATTAATTTATCCCTTCCGGTCATTTTTTGCCATAATTTTTAAAATTTTCCCCTGGTCTCAGCTTTTATGGAACTCCTCCCGGGCCATTCCCCCGGCCGGCGGCCTTGGGGCCCCTCCCCTCCTGAACATGCTTATCGGGGTTTTATCCCGGAAGGGTAACCTGGAACTGGGGCTGGGGCGGTGGCGGGCAATGGGGGACTGGGCCCTGCAGCATTCCCGTTATGCCCCGGGGCTGGCCGGGCGGCGCCGGAGAGACTGGGCCACGGCTTGCAAGAAAGCCGCGAACCGGGGGAACCTAGTGGTTCGACATAAAAGTATCGCTATATTTGAGTTGTCTCTCTCATCTCAAGATTGACCTGTAGGGGCGGTTCGCGAACCGCCCCTACCAGAACCTGTTAATTTATAGCGAAATTTACGGGTTATGCCACTAGTGGGGGGGCGCCAGCTTAAAGGAGCCGGCCAGGGCGTAGCGCACCCGGTTGGCCTTCTCGCCGTTGTGTTCCAGAATGCCCTGGGTGAGCATCAGGTTTAAATAGGTCCAAGCCGTCTTCTTGTTCACCTTGAAGGCACCCTCGAATTCCAGGAGGCGGAACCAGCGGCCTTGGGTGGACCGGAGAAACTCCCACAGGGTCTCGGGGGTGAGCTTGCGCCTACCCTTCACGGGCAGGCCGATGTGGGACAGGGCCTGGCGCAGCTCCTCGCCTTTCACGGGCTCGAACCGCGGCGGCGGCAGGCTGATCTCCACCATGGGCCTGGCGGCCCAATCCTTTTCCAGGTGTTCGAAATAATGCCCGGCTCTCTCTTCAATGAGGTTCAGCAACCGGTAAAACTGGGACAGGGTGATCTGCCCGGCCAAACGGTTGACCAGGTAATCTTTGGCCTTCTTTCGGATAAAGGAGACCCGCTCCCCGGTGCTGCCGGGCAACCCGGCAGCCTCCACCACCACCTGAAAGAACATGCCGGCCACCAGGGTGGTGTCCAGGCCCCGGCCCCCCTTGAAATAATCGGTCTTTTCAGACACCTGCAGGGCCCCGGCGGTCAGGGCAAAATCGGCGAAATCCTCGGCAAAGTCGGGCAATTTCTCCGGGCAGGCTGCGGCGATGACCTGTTCCGTCAGGTCCCGCACCAACCCCAGATAATCTCGGTCCATGGCCCCCTCCCTGGCAACGGCGGTCGTGGGCGACCCGGCCCCCACTGATGGACCCACTTTACTATTTTCCCGCCTGGGAAATCAAGTACTGGTAAAGCTTTCCCCTCCGGCAAGCCGAGCCCGGCGCGGCGCCGCCGGTAAAACCGCCAGGGGTCCCATGCCGGACCCCATGGATAGTGTTCTGTTTCGTAATTAATATGACATTTAAAAGCCTGATTTCCCCCCCTTTTATAAAGGGGGGGGAGGGGGGATTTTATAATAACCGCCTGAAAATCCCCCTAAATCCCCCTTTTGCAAAGGGGGACTTTAAGACCCTGAGAGCTTAGGTTTTGGTCTGATTTGCCTTCATACTATTTATGAAGCACACACTAGATCTTTAGCTGGGCCAGCTTTTCCCCCAGCTCCCGGGCCTCGGTGATGGCCGGCTGGCAGGCGAAATCGCGGCAGAGGTAGGCCACCGGCCCCTCCCGGGGGGCATAGGTCCGGGCGGCGGGGACCAGTCTTTCCAGCGCGGCGCAATCCGCCGGGTCTTTCAAGACCAGAAGGCGCTCCGGCAGAAAGTGGCGGTAAACCGTTTTGACCATCTCTTTGAGCACAGGGTGGTTGCGATCCCCCACCAGGGTGAGATCCAGAGGCGGCATCAGGTACAGGGTCGCCACGGTCCCCAGGTGGGCAAAGGCCCCGGGCTGTTCCCGGGCCTGGGGCTGAAAGCGCTTGAGAATGGTGAGGGCCCGGTCCCGGTAGCGCGGCTGGTCCGTCAGCCGGTGCAGCTTAACACAGGCCCGGGCGGCCATGGAATTGCCCGAAGGGATGGTCTGGTCAAAAATGCTCTTGGAGCGCCACAGGGTGGCCTCCTGGTCCCGGGCTACGTAAAAGTAGGTGCCGTCGGCGCCGTCCAGGAACTTTTCCTCCAGCAGGTCCAGCAAGCGCCCGGCGCTCACCAGCCAGGCGGGATCGAAGTCGGTTTCATAGAGGTCCAGCAGGGCGTGCGCCAGCAAGGCGTAATCCTCGGAAAACCCCGGCACCGCCACCTGGCCGTCGCACCAGATGCGGTAGAGGGCCTCCGGCCGCCAGAGCTCCGCCAGGATAAACCTGGCGGCCCGCACCGCGGCCTCCTGGTAGCGCCCCTCGCCCAGAACCTGGGCCCCCAGGGCCAGGGCGGAGATCATCAGGGCGTTCCAGGAGACGATGATCTTTTCATCCCGGTGGGGCGGCAGCCGCTCTGCGCGCACCCGCCTGAGACCATCAAAGGCCTCCTCCAGGCGGCCCGCCACCTGCTCCGGGGCCAAGGAGAACCGGGCGGCCAGTTCCTCCCGGGATAGGGGCCGGGTCAGGACGTTGGCGCCCTCAAAATTGCCTTCCCGGGTGACCCCCAGGGCCGCGGCCACCAGGGGCAGAGCCTGGGAGCCCACCGTCTCCTCCACTTCCTCCAGGCTCCAGACGTAGTATTTGCCCTCCACCCCGTCGCTGTCCGCGTCCCAGGCGGCATAAAAACCTCCCAGAGGCGCCCCCAGGTCCCGCAAGACGAACTCAAGGGTCTCCGCCGCGATGCGCCGGGCCAGGGGGCTCCCCGTCAGTTGATGCCACGCCAGGTAAAGGGGGGGCAGCAGGGCGTTGTCGTAGAGCATCTTCTCAAAGTGGGGCACCACCCAGGCCCGGTCCACGCTGTACCGGTGGAAGCCGCCGCCCAGTTGGTCGTAAATGCCGCCCCGGGCCATCTTTTCCAGGCCAAAGGCCAACTGCTCCAGGATGCGGGACTCGCCGGACAGGCGGTAGTAGTGGAAGAGAAACTCCAACTCCAGGGACCGGGGAAATTTGGGGGCGTCCCCCAGCCCTCCGTGCTGGGGGTCAAAGTTGCTGGCGACCCGCCGGGCCATGGCGTCCAGCACTTGCCGGCCGGGCTCCTCCCCTGCTCCCGGCAGTTCTCCCAGGGCCTCCAGGTGCGCCTGCACCTTCCGGGAAAGCTCGGCAATTTGCTCCCGGTTCTGTCGATAGGACTGGCTCAGGGCCAGCAACAGGCGGCTAAAACCTGGCCGCCCGCCCCGGTCGTCGGGAGGAAAATAGGTCCCGCCGTAGAAAGGCTTCAGGTCCGGGGTGAGGAAGACGCTCAGGGGCCAGCCGCCGGAGCCGGTGAGGGCGTAAGTGGCGTTCATATACGTTTCA
>DASWLF010000103.1:0-3373 GCA_036396255.1 Desulfobaccales bacterium | reverse complement strand
GAATAGCATTATTTTATCAATGGTAAAATCGTCGTTAACTCTAAATTGTTAGCCCCATAAATCCCTTGACCGCTCCCAGTGCCTGGGGTAAACATTACTTGGATAACGGCGATGGAGTCCGCCGGGGTGGAGCTTCTTCATCCGAACCGCGCTCAAGCTGATGGCTCCTGCTCATGGGCAGGGGCTTTTTTAGTGGGCCGCTGCTCTTTGGGATTGGGTATCTCACCTGCTGCAAGGGGAATAACATGGAACAAGTCTGGTATACTACGGCGGCCTGGATCGCGGTGGCGCTGCTGGCCAGTCTCATCTCCATCCGCATCGGCATTTCCGTGGCCCTGGTGGAGATCTTCCTGGGATTTGTGGCCGGCAATCTGGGGGCGTATTTCGGCTCCATCCTCTTCGTTCCCAATGCCTGGATCAATTTTTTGGCGGGCTTTGCTTCCGTGGTGCTGACGTTCCTGGCCGGGGCGGAAATCGAGCCGGAGTCCTTCCGGCGGCAACTGGCGCCGACCCTGGCCATCGGCTTCGTTTCTTTCCTCTTCCCCTTTCTGGGAGCCATGGCCTATACTTATTATATCAGCGGCTGGAATCTCCAGGCCGCTATAATCGCCGGCATCGCCCTGTCCACCACCTCCATGGCGGTGGTCTATGCAGTCATGGTGGAGACGGGGCTAAATGAAACCGAACTGGGGAAGCTCATCCTCTCCTCCTGTTTTATCACCGACCTGGGAACAGTGCTGGCCCTGGGCCTGATTTTTGCCCACTACGATTACTGGCTCCTGATTTTTGTGGCGGTCACCGTGGTGGCCCTCTGGCGGCTGCCGGCTATGAGCCGCTTTGTCTTCGCCCGGTGGAGCGGGCGGGTCAGCGAGCCGGAGATCAAGTTCATCTTTCTGGTGCTCAGCGTCTTGGGGGCCCTGGCGGTCACCGCCCGCAGCGAGGCGGTGCTGCCGGCTTATCTCTTCGGCATGGTGGTGGCGGGTCTCTTCGTCCATGACAAAGTGCTCATCTATCGCATGCGCTCCATCGTCTTCGCCTTGCTCACCCCGTTTTTCTTCATCAAGGCCGGCACCCTGGTGTCGCTCCCTGCTTTGATCGCCGGGTTCGGGCTCCTGGTCATCCTCTTCTGGGTAAAGATGGTAACCAAGATCATTGGCGTCTGGCCCTTGTGCCAGGTGTTCAAGATTCCCAGGCGGGAGAGCAATTACATCACGCTGTTGATGGCCACCGGCCTCACCTTCGGCAGCATCTCGGCCCTTTTTGGTTATAACTACGGCTACATCGACCAGGACCAATACTCCATCCTGGTGACGGTGGTCATCGCCTCGGCGGTGATTCCCACCATTATAGCCCAGGTCTTTTTCCAGCCCCGGGAAGTGGGCTTGAGACGGGAAGCGGAGTTGGCCTACTACGGCACCGTGGAGCATTTTTTGCATACTGCGGATGAGTGACGGGAGGTTATCAGATGTTCAGGAAGATCTTGCTGGCTTATGACGGCTCGGAAGGCGCCAACCGGGCCCTGGAGGCAGGAATTGGCCTGGCTAAAATCCACGGCGCCGAACTCTGGGCCGTGGCGGTTGAGGAGAAGCTGCCCCGCTTCAGCGGCACCATCGATGAGGTCAAGGAAGCCAAGGAATTTGCCAACCAGCATTTCGGCAAGCTCCTGGCGGCTGCCAAAACCAGGGCCGGGGAGGCGGGAGTGGACCTCAAAACCGTGCTGCGCCCCGGCCACCCGGCCAAGACCATCATCCAGGTAGCCAAAGATGGGAAATTTGATCTGGTGCTGGTGGGGCACAGCGGCGTCTCCGGGGTCTGGGCGGCTTTTTTGGGAACTACTGCTGAAAAAGTAAGTCGTCATACCCCCTGCAGCGTCCTTATTGTGCGATAGACTGGACCTAGCGGGATAAGAGCCAGACTTTTGGGACCCAAAGACCTCACCAAGGCCGCAGCCTGGCAGTTCATCATCCTGGTGGGGGTGGTCAGCCTCTTCAGCGATATGACCTATGAAGGGGCCCGCAGCATCAGCGGCCCCTTTCTGGGCAGCCTCCAGGCCAGCGCCTTCACGGTGGGAGTGGTGGCCGGCCTGGGGGAGTTTCTGGGCTACTCCCTGCGCCTGGGGTCCGGGTACCTCACGGACCGTTGGGGCAAATACTGGCCCATAACCTGCGCGGGGTATAGCCTCAACCTGTTCGCGGTGCCCCTGCTGGCTTTGGCCGGACGCTGGGAAATCGCCGTGGTCCTCCTGCTGCTGGAGCGTATCGGCAAAGCCATCCGCACCCCGGCCCGGGACGCCATGCTCTCCCACGCCACCACCGAGGTGGGGAGAGGGTGGGGCTTCGGCTTCCATGAGGCCATGGACCAGCTGGGCGCGGTCTCGGGACCCCTCATCGTTGCCGCGGTCTTATATTTTCGTGGCAGTTACCGGGAAGGGTTTGCGGTTTTGTTGCTGCCGGCCATCCTGGCGATGGTGGTAATTGCCGCGGCGGCCCGCCTCTATCCCCAGCCCCAGCACCTGGAGGTGAGTGCTCCCAAGCTGGAGACCGCAGGACTCCGTCGCCCCTATTGGCTCTACGTTGCCGCAGTAGGCTTGATGGGGGCCGGATATGCCGATTTTCCCCTCATCGCCTATCACTTTGGCAAGGCGGCGGTAACCCCGGTTACCTGGATTCCCATTTTCTACGCAGTGGCCATGGCAGTGGATGCCGTGGCGGCCCTGGTCTTGGGGCGGATGTTCGACCGCCTGGGGATGCCGGTGATCATCGCCACCGCAAGTTTATCCGCCTTTTTTGCCCCCTTGGTATTTCTGGGGGGTTTTCACCTGGCCCTGGCAGGCATGGTTCTATGGGGCATCGGCATGGGGGCCCAGGAATCCATCATCAAGGCCGCCCTGGCGGAGATGGTGCCGAGAGACCGCCGGGCCACCGGCTACGGCCTTTTCAACACGGGTTTCGGCCTTTGCTGGTTCCTGGGCAGCGCCTTGATGGGGTGGCTCTATGAGCTGTCCCTGGCCTGGCTCATCGCCTTTTCCGTAATTATCCAGCTCCTGGCCATTCCCATATTCTTTGGGGTATCCAGAGACCTCCGTCGCATGACCGGGCCAGAGCGGCATCAGGTGAACCACGGCTAGAGTGCTGCCGGAGGGGTGCGCCCCTTGACAAAAATCCGACTCCCGCGTATAAAAAGATTTGCACTTGGGGGATCGTCTAACGGCAGGACTGCAGACTCTGGATCTGCCTATCTAGGTTCGAATCCTAGTCCCCCAGCCAAACCATTCTCATAGCGCCAGACATTCCCCGGTAGCTCAGCTGGTAGAGCGGGTGGCTGTTAACCACTTGGTCGGCGGTTCGAATCCGTCCCGGGGAGCCACGAAAAT
>DASWLF010000102.1:0-5916 GCA_036396255.1 Desulfobaccales bacterium | reverse complement strand
CCGCCGGCGGGGCCACCGGGCTTCGGCCTGACGCCCGGCACCGGCCCGCCCTGGCGGGGCGTGTGTATTTTTCAAATCATATTTTTATAACAAAAAACTCGGGGATTGACAAGGGGTTTTGGCAAGAGGAAATTTAGCTGCTTGATGGATGGAGGGCCCAGGCTGGTCTGATTTGGGGTGAGAATGACCACCCCGCCTTCTTCCAGGGTTTTTTACCGTCAGCCAGCTATGATAACCCTATCGAATATTTTTTATGGGGGTTTAACGTAGCTGATACACAGCAGCTATCATGACTCCCGGCTGGATAAATGCAAGGGCCAGAGGGTTCCATCTCTCTGGCCCTTAGCTTGACGGCAATTTGTCTTCTGCTCCCTAAGTGCCGGGATAGAAACCAATGTTTTTAACAGCCAATGGCTTGGCGTTGCTCCTACTTATTGATCTGCAGTTGATAGAGGACGTGGTTCGGCCCAGAGTGAATTTTGGTCCAGCTCATGGAGAGTGCGGTATTGAGGTTGGCCACCCCCACCTCGCCCCGGTGCCCTTGTCGACCAGGATGACCGAGTTGGCAGCCAGCTTGTTCCCGGCCGTCAAGGGGGCCCAGCCCGGCTTGCCGCCTTCCTCGCCCAGGCGCTGGCCACTGCCGCTACCCCCCCGACTTGCCAGAGCGGCGCGTTTGGGGATGGGTACCAGCAGCTTCGCCGGGGTCGTCTGGTTCTTGGGCCCTGGCCTTATTAAGGCTCAGTCATTCTCCTCACTCCGGTTCGGGCAGCGGCATAGGAGTGGCGCCCTTGGTATCACGGGGCTTGGGTATCGGTATAGGTGTGGCGCTCTTGGTATCATGGGGCCTTGGAATCGGCTCGGGAATGGCGCCCTTGGTCACGGCGGGCCTTGGAATCGGCTCGGGTATGGCCGCGGGCGGCGGCGGCGCGGCGGCCGGGGGCGCCGGCGCCCTGGTGGCCGCGGGCGGCTCCACCCGCTGGATCTCCCGCGCCCCCCGCTGGGCCAGGATCAGGGTTTGGTCATTGGCAGACACGGGGCTCGGGGCCCCCAGGGTGAGGCCCACCACCGCGGCTATCACCAACAGGCTCAGATAAAGTCTCATCCGTCTCATGGTCACTCCTCCCGGTTAACCAGGGCCGACCGACCCCTGGGGTTGGGTAAAGAAGACTGTTGCCGGCACTCGCCGCACCTTTCCTAATCTCGCATTGCAGGGGAAAATCATGAAATGGCTTCTACTAATCGGTATTCGGGTGGGGGTTTTCTTGCTGTTTGTTTTAAATCAGGGGATTCGAATGAGTCGGGTTGGCTGTTCCTTTTCAGCCTAAATGCAAAACCATTAGGCTTACAATTAAACCCTAATTAATTAGCAACCTCCCAACCATTCAGTCTCCCCGGTTAGCCTCCTATTTGGGAGGCAAAAAAAGGCGCTGCATTTCAGCGCCTCCCCCGCCCTTAGTTTTTTATTGCAATATTTTTTAATAATGTCAATAAAATATTATTTTTTATAGAATATTTTTTGTAAAAAATCAGGGAAACATAAGGTTAAAGAATCTCGTCTGATTTATGGGAAAATGCGAATAACTTGCCAGGAGCGTCAATTATCGCTTGAGAGGCAAAAACGCCAGATATGATCAAGATATGGGCAGTTTTCAGCTTCCTGATAAGTCCCGAATAATAGCAGCTATTGCGTGTGTTTTCTTTTAGCTTTCACGATATCGAAGGGTCTTTAAGCTGCCTCATCCTTATCGGCTGATTCCCCATGTCTCAAGAAATCTTTACCCTGTTTGCCAGCCGGTGCAACTGCGCTCGCACGCCCGGTGGAACCGAGGTGAAGTGAATGACATAGCGCCTCTCTGACTCGTCGAGGGGGTGCATAACTTTGGCGTACACCTCCGGCGACTCTTCCTCGCCGGGCTCCACCTCCAACCGAAGCATAATGTTGGTGTGCGGCGGTAACGGGTCGGTTACCTCGACTACCGCACGCCGGTGGGACAGGCAGATCAAGGTACCGGACTGCATCTGGTCGTCGAGATGCTTGCCGGCCAGCCTCGCATAGGAAAAGGGCAAAGGTTCGGCAAGAGTGGCGAAGCTCGTTTCCTCCCCTTCGAGCATGAGCTCCGGGTGGTCTTCGTGGCCCAGCAACTCACGACATTTGAGGGCCTTTCGCATACCCTTGGCGTGGACTTTGACTTCGTCACCGAGGATGAGGCCCCGCCCAGCGGCATTTATCAATGTTGGGGAGACGAGCACCTGCCCGCCTACGGTAAAGCTCTCGATGCGAGCCGTCAGGTTGACCGCCTGACCCACGACCCCGTACTTTGAGCGCTTCGTGGAGCCGATATTGCCCACCACCACCTCTCCGGTGTGCAGAGCGATGCCCATCTCGATTTCGGGCCAACCCTTTTTGAGGTTATATTCATTTACCCCGAGCATCGCCTTTTGCATCTCAAGGGCACCGCGCACTGCAAGCTGGGCGGCGTCTGGCATAACCAAGGGGGCACCGAAAAGCACGAAGATAGCGTCTCCGATGATCTCATCAACGGTGCCGCGGTGTCGTTGGATGATCTCGACCATAGCTGAGAGGTAATGATTCAGCAAGGACACCACCACGGTGGGCTCAAGCCGTTCGACCAGGGCGGTGAAGCCGCGCAGGTCAGACATGAGCAGGGTTACCTCACGTTTCTCCCCCCCGAGTTTCAGCCCTTCGGGTACATCAAGGAGCACCCCGACAATGTCGTCGCTGGTATAGCGGCCGAAGGTCTCACGGATGAACCGGTTGCGATGCTCGAGCTGCTGGTTCAGATCCACGAGTTGCTCCCGGGAGTCCTTCAGTTGCCGGGTCATGATATTAAAGGCGGTGGAGAAGTCTCCCATGAAATCAACCTCTTGCTCCAGGTCCCCCGCGGCGATCTGTTGGGTCTTCCAGGTGAGGTGCTTGAGGTTCGATTGCAGGGCCTTAAAAGTATGGTTCACGGCCATGCGGCCGAGCACAGGGCGAGTATCCAGCTCACCCTGAGCAATCTGCTCCATGGCCTCGGTGAAGGTGGCGAACTCAACCAGGAAGCGATTCACATAGGTAATGAGCTGCCGGATCTCATTGTCAGGGAGGGCCTCCGGGATGGGGATCGGCGGAGGGACTTTCCCGGTGCGCAGGTAATGAAACGTTGCCGTGATTTGGTCAATGAGCTCCTCTTCAACCGAGACCATCTTGTCGCCTCATTTGGGGACTACGGTGAAACGACAGACCCGTCCCCCTGAGCCCCAGCAGTCCACTTCCTTGACGTGGAAGTCCTTTCCCGTGTAGGCGAGCAACAGGCCCGCGATAAATCCTTCATCATAGATGCAAACTTCCTCTGCACAAACGGGAATGCCCGAGCAATCAAGGTCCTCGGCCACTGTGACCAAAAAGGAGTTCGTCTCGAGGTCGGCCGATTCGACGCGGAAGATGCCGATGCCCAGGTCTTTCATGGTGCGCTGGATATCGGCAAAGAAGCTGGTCAGGTCATTTTTGTCGGTGAGAACATTGTCGCAGTACTCTGCACCGGCTTTCTTGCCTGCCTCGAAAAAGATCCGGTCAGCATTTTCTACCCCAAAATCCCGGATAAGGGTATCGCGCAGCGTGAACTGCATCAGGCGGTACACGGCCACGTGGACCATGGGGCCGAGATTTGGGCGGCCTTCTTCGATATCACCCAGCATACTCCAGGCGAATTGGCTTTCGTCCCGTTCTTCTTTAAACATGCTCACTTCTCCTTTTCGCGAAGATCTACCAAACCGTTTGAGGAGTCCTCCACTCCTGTTATTGGTTGTTCGCCTGGGTCAGGCCTCGATATCGTCCAGCGCCCCTCCATACATTCCCTAACAACTTGGACCTGATGGCGGGGTGCAAGCTTGCCGATACGGCTGTGAACCATGCCGGGCGCGCTGATCCGCTTCAGTTATTTTTTCGCCAATCCTTGAATCGCCTCGGCAATCTCCTGGCTGAGCTTGGCCAGCGCCCGGCTCTGTGCCGCCACCACGGCGGCATAATCCGCACCCGTCACCGGCTCGCGAATACTGGACCGATTAATTTTGAGCAGCTTTTTTTCCGGGCCAGCGAAGATGCTCCAGCGGGCCTCCAGCCAGGCGGCGTCGGCCAACCGGCCATCGCAACGAACGACATCCACTACCACCTGGTAGTCGAGGGGCACGGACATGCGCCAGGGATAGAGATAAATCCGTTCGGTGGACAGGAGAGAACCAATATTGTCGGCCAGAACATTAATGAAGTTATCTTTGAAGGAGCCGACCCAGCGATCGAACTCGGCCTTTACCGCCTGATTGTCGCTCGTCCGGGTGACCAGCAGAGACTGGTCGAGATAATCGGCCAGCTTGACGGGGCCGATGCCGACCACCGCGTTCTGGGCCGGGCTTTTCCTCTTGGAGATCACCTGGTCTTCCTGTATCGGGCTCAAGGCGTAAAAACGCGGCGATTGACTCCTGCAGCCGCCTAAAAAGATGGCCGCGAGCGCCAGGATAACCGGTAAGCCGCGAGAAAATGACACTACTCTCATGTTATTTCCCTCCAGGCTTCCCTTTGCCTCGAATCAGGGCCTCGGGATGCTGATCAAGATAATTGGCCAACTGCCGAATTGACCTACTCATGGCGGAAATCTCCTTCAGCGTGATCTCCAACTCTACCATCAGCGGTGAGTCTGCGGAAAGGACCCCTCTGGCCGTGGACATGGTTTTATTCAAACCGGGTGCCAGCTCTGCCACTTTGGCGTCGACATCACGGGACAGCTTGCCGACTTCTTTGACTGTTTTTTTCAGGTCGTCCGCCAGCGGATCCACCTGGCGGTCTACCCGGGTGACGAGCTTGCTGGCGTCCTGCAGAGTATCTTTCATGGCCCGAAGGCTGGCGGCCAGGTCCGGGTTGTTAACGAACCGATCGACCCCAGCCAGGGTTGATTCCAAATTCTTCTTCAGCGCATCGAAATCCAGCTTATCAAGGGTCTGGGCTATTTTTGCGGTGGTGGACGGGATGGTGGGAATCTCGATATAGTCCTTGTCGAGGCCCTTCAGAGAGACCGGCGTGCCGGGATGAAAATCAACCTCGATCAGTAACTGCCCGGTGATAAAACTCTGCATCGTCAGTTGGGCCCGCAGGCCCTTGTCGACGAGTCTGGCTATATTTTTTCGGGGATCTCGGGCCGTTTTCCGGTCTTCTTCACGCACCTTGAATTTCTCTGGCTCGAATTCGATGAGGATGGGGATTTGTGGATGCAGCTTACCGGGGTCGATTTGGAGAACAATGCTGGTCACAGACCCGATTTGAACGCCCTGGAACAGCACCGGCGCCCCCACATTCAACCCCTTGATGGATTCATCGAAGTACAACACGCATTTCACGGTTTTCTTGAAGAACTTGCCCGAACCGAATACAACCAGGCTGGCGGCCATAAGGATCACTGCGATGACCACGAAAACGCCGATCATCATTCTGTTTGCTTGCTTAGCCATCGGTGCCCATCCTATCGGTTAAGATTTCTCGCCGCGGGTTAAAAACAGGCGCAAATTGGGATCATGGGTTTCGGCCAAAAGCTTGTTCGGGTTGCCCATGGCCGTCATGGTTCGTTTGGATACGTCCAGAAATACGGAATTGCTGCCAATCGCAAATATGCTGGCCAACTCATGGGTCACCACCACCATGGTGGTGCCCAGGCTCTCACGCAGTTCCAGGATCAGGTCATCCAGGCGGCGGGCGCTCACCGGATCCAACCCGGCGGAAGGCTCGTCGAAAAACAGGATCTCCGGATCCAGGGCCATAGCCCGGGCTATACCGGCCCGTTTTTGCATCCCGCCGCTGATCTCCGAGGGATAAAACTCTTCGAATCCGGCCATTCCCACCAGCGCCAGTTTCAGTTTGACAACCTC
>DASWLF010000101.1:0-2336 GCA_036396255.1 Desulfobaccales bacterium | reverse complement strand
CCCCGGGAGGTCCTGGAACGGGTCATCGAGGCCGCCTTGTGGGCGCCTTCCGGCACCAACGCCCAGGCCTGGGAGATCACCGTCATGGCCGGGAAGGTCAGGGACGAGTTCGTGGAACTGGTGAGCCAGGCCATCACCCACCTGCTCCCCATCCTGAAGAAAGCCCAGGTGCCGGAAAAAGGGCAAGAACTGGTAATGAAGTTTTTCAAAAACCTGGGGGGCGCGCCGGTGGTCATCGCGGTGACCATCTCCAGAAACCCCGACCCCGGCATGAACCTGGCCAATATCCAGAGCGGCGCGGCCCTGTTCCAAAACCTGCTCCTGGCTGCCGAGGCCGAGGGCCTGGGAACCTGCTGGATGACCGGAGCCCACTCCCTGGAAAAAGAGATCTTGAAGTTCCTGGGAAAAGAGAACCAGCAACTGCTGGCCATCACCCCCGTCGGCTACTCGGCCAAGGAACCGCCGGTGCCCCCCCGGAAAGGGCGGGAAGTGCGCTGGCTGGGGTTTGAGTGAGATTTAGGTGAGAGTTGTGGGGGGAGGGCCATGGACCTGAGGTCCCTGCCCTCCCCCCACACCCCCCTCCCAACCCGCGTAAGTGGCCGTGGAAGGCGGGCCGGTGGCCCGACTTCCACGGCCAAAAAAGTAACCTTATGGGGGTTGGGGGAGAGGGTCTGGGAGTGGGATTGTAAGTGGCCATCGGCCCCTGGCCCCCTCTCCCAGTAATATCGCGAAGCGAGGTTATCTTGGATAACGACAAAAAACTCCCCCTGGTGGAGCAGGTACGGGCCGCGGGCTGAGCCTCCAAGATCCCTCCAGGGGTCCTGGAGGAAGTGATCAAGAGCCTGCCCTTTCAGGTGCATCCCGATCTGCTGGTGGGACTGGAGGCCCCCGACGATGCGGGGGTTTACCGGTTGACGCCGGAGCTCGCCCTGATCCAGACGGTGGATTTCTTCACCCCCATCGTCAACGATCCCTATCATTTCGGGGCCATTGCCGCGGCCAATGCCATGAGCGACGTCTACGCCATGGGGGGCCGGCCCCTGACCGCCCTGAACATCGCCTGCTTTCCCCTGAAGACCACCTCCGCCGACGTCCTCAAGGCCATCCTGCGGGGCGGTTTGGACAAAGTCCGCGAGGCCGGGGCCCTGCTGGTGGGCGGCCACAGCGTGGAGGACCCGGAGCTGAAATACGGGCTGGCGGTGACCGGGGTGGTGCACCCGGATAGGATTCTCACCAAGGGTGGGGCTTTGCCGGGGGACCTGTTGATCCTCACCAAGCCCCTGGGCACCGGCATCATCGCCACCGCCCTGAAGGGCCGCCTGGCCTCCCCGGCGGCGCAGGCGGCCGCGATCCGGGTCATGAGTGAGCTCAACCGCGCCGCGGCGGAGGCTCTGGAGGGGCTGGAAGTCCATGCGGTCACCGACGTCACCGGCTTCGGCCTGCTGGGCCACGGCCTGGAGATGGCTGCGGCCAGCCGGGTGGAGCTCACCATCCATGCCGGCCGGGTGCCGGTGCTGTCCTGGGCCCGGGAATACGCGGCCATGGGCCTGGTGCCGGGGGGCAGCCACGCCAACCGCCGCTTCTGTGAAAGACACCTCTTCGTCGATCCCCGGGTGGGCCCCATCGAGGTGGACCTGTTGAGCGACGCCCAGACTTCCGGGGGCCTGTTCATCGCGGTGGCGGCCCCCCACGGCCAGGTGCTGCTGCACCGCCTTAAGGAGCGGGGAGTGGCCGAGGCCGCCATCGTCGGGGAGGTTACCGGGGCGGGAATAGGCAGGATCAGGGTTATGCCCTGAAACGATTGCGCCAGTGTTCTTCTGGTTCCCAAGCAGGAGCTTGGGAACGAATATTGATAATCTATGGGAGAAGGATTCGTGAAGCCGGTGACAGAACAGTTGGCCCTCATCAAGCAGGGGTGCCATGACATCATCCGGGAAGAGGAACTGAAAGAGCGGCTGGAAAAAGCGGCGGCCACGGGGCAACCCCTCCGGGTCAAGGCCGGGTTTGATCCCACCGCCCCGGACCTGCACCTGGGGCACACGGTGCTCATCCAGAAGCTGAAGCACTTCCAGGACCTGGGGCACCAGGTGATCTTTCTCATCGGCGATTTCACCGGCTTGATCGGCGACCCTTCCGGCAAGAGCGAGACCCGGCCGCCCCTCACCGAAGAGGAGGTCCGGGCCAACGCCGCCACCTATGAGCGCCAGATCTTCAAGATCCTGGACCCGGCCAAGACCGTCATCGATTTCAACAGCCGCTGGATGAAGACCATGCAGGCCCAGGACCTCATCCGGCTGGCGGCCCGGCACACCGTGGCCCGCATGTTGGAGCGGGAA
>DASWLF010000100.1:0-4686 GCA_036396255.1 Desulfobaccales bacterium | reverse complement strand
GGATCCGCCAGGTCCTGCGCCAGGCCCGGGAAGGTCTCCAGGACCTGCACCGACTCCTGTCACGGCCTTAGGTATTCCCACCCTTTCAACTGCGGGGCCCATACCTTTGCTGCGCCCGGGTAAGCAAGGGCGCAGTCGGTGGTGAACAATGCGGCCCGCCGGCGCCGGCAATCTCGCAGAGGCCGGAGGGGGACGCGCCAAAGGCCAGGGAACTATTCCTGGCCTTTGGAAAGATTAGTTAGGGAGGGTGATTGCCGGTTGGTTGTGCTGGAACCGAACCAAGAAACGGGGCGGTGAGGGGCCCGGAGGCCCCCCAGGGTTACTTGGTTTTCGGGGGCGGTACGATTGGCGGCGGAGACCCAGGAGGCGGAGGCGTCTTCTGGGCAGCCATCTTGGCCTGTAACTTCTGGATATTGTCTTGAACAATGGGGGCGATTTCGCTCTTCTCAGCTGCCCCCTTGACGGGTTGAACCGCCAGACAGCCGCCGCCCACAAAGCAGGTCTGCGACACCTTATCTTTGTATTCGGCGGCATGGGTGCCGGCATCAGTCAGAAAGGCCAGGGCGTCGTTCAGCTTGCCTTCCCGTTCCGACAGCACCGCCAGGTTATTGAGGGCAAACGGGTTGTAACGATCCTTTTTCAGTGCGGTATTGAATTCAAATTTGGCGGCCTCGTATTTGCCATCCCGGATTAAATCATATCCCTTGGCTATGGGGGTGAAGACATCGTCCTGCATTAAGGCCCGCGGGCCGGTTCGCGCTGGTTGCTGCGCAAGGACTGGAGATGAAATGAAGAGGAACAGCGCTGCTACCATCAAGAGGATAATACACGTCCGAGTATGTCGCATCAATTCTCTCCTTATTTTAGAGCTTGTAGTCAAACCCGCCCCGTTCGACCTAGATAGATAGTTAAGAATTTTTTTTCCCAATGTCAAGGAATTACCGGGCCCAAAAAACTTTCCTGCAAGGTTTCGGCCTGGAATGTTAGAGGGACCCTGTGCCTTAGAAGGTGAAAACGTCGGCCTCCCCTCCGGCGCAAAGGTATGCTCAGCGCCGATGGCCCCTGGTCAGCGGCGCCTCCCGAAGCGCTGCCAGATGGCCGGACGCCAGCGCCGGGGACCGGCCAGGTCCAGGGCCACGGCGAGAAGCTCCTCGGCCTCGCCCCCGGTAAGGACCAGCCACTCCCGGAGATCGTCCCAGCCCCGCACCAGGTGGGCCAGTTCTTGATCGTCCCTGGGGGCCGGCGGCTGGACCGCGAAAGAGCGGCCACCCTGCATCTGATAGTGCCGTCCGCCGATTTCCGCGGTAAAGGCGGCGCTGTTCACTCCCGCCACCGGGAGGTAGTAGTCGAAGGCCCGCACCAGGGCGCCGCGGGGCCAGTGGCCCCGCAAGATGGGGAAGATGCTGGGGTTGACGATGAGGTCGGCCCCCTGGTCGGCAAGCTGACGGGCCGCCTCCGGCTGCCCCCAGAAGTCGATGCATACCGGCAGGCCCAGGCGGCCAAAATCGGTTTCCCACACCTGCCAGCCCTCCCCGGGGACGACGCCGAAACCGCGGCGCTCCAGATTCCCCAGGGTGATTTTCCGCTGGCGTCCCACCAGGTTGCCCTGGCGGTCAAACAGGGTGGCGGTATTGTACCGCTTACCCCCCGCCTCCTCCAGCAAGCCGGCCACCACGTAAGCCTGGAGCGACCGGGCGGCCTGGGCCAACTCCTCCTCCCCCAGGAAGGGGAAATATTCCGGGAAGCAAATGAGGTCCGCCCCCTGACCCCGACACTTTTCCAGGTAGCGCAAGGCCAGGGCCAGGTTTTCCCGGCTCTCCAGGCGGGGGTGGGGAAGGGCCTGGATTAGAACGAGGTTTACCATAAAGATTTCCTTAGCTTATGGGCAGATTACCCCCGGGCTAAAATATCTGCCCCAGGAATCAACCCTGGGTCCTGGGGTTCTGTTTCGTAATAAATACGACATTTAAAAGCCTGATTTTTAACCCCCCTTTTATAAAGGGGGGCAGGGGGATTTTATAATAACCACCTGAAAATCCCCCTAAATCCCCCTTTTGCAAAGGGGGACTTTAAGACCCCTAGACCTTAGGTTTTTGTTTGATTTGCCATCATACTATTCATGAAAAACAACCCTGGCTTTTCCTTTGGGACCCACGGCTTTGAACAAGGCGGCATCCAGGTAATGGGCCCTGGCCGTCCTTTTTCCTTAGTTTTTACCATTAAAACCAAGTTGCGACCAATCGAATATTTATCTTCCAACTTTTCTTGGTGGCACAGGCGTCTCGCCTGTGCGGCGCAGGCTAAAGCCTGCGGCTACAAAAACAACCATTTGACCGGAAACCGGTATCAGGCCCCGAGACCCGAAATACTTTCTGGCGCCCTTTACCTGCCGGCGGCCGAAATCAAGAAGAAGTAAGCCGGAATTAAGGAATTCCGGAAAGTTCCGATTAGTTAGGTTGTGGAAGCAACCTGGCTCGGTCTCCTGCAAGGGAAGGCCCCCTGGCTGGTTGGGCGGGAGGACCTGCTCTTACCGTGGTTACTGAGCTTGGCCGTTGCCTGGACGGATGTGCGGACCCGGCGCATCCCCAACTACCTTACCCTGGGAGGGGCGGCGGCCGGGGTGGGCTACCAACTGGGTTACCACGGCTGGCCCGGCCTGGCGGATTCGCTGGCGGGCCTGCTCCTGGGCCTTTTTTTGTTGCTGCTGCCATACTTGAAGGCAGGCATGGGGGCGGGGGACGTCAAGGCCCTGGCCGCCCTGGGGGCCTGGTTGGGGCTGCAGCGCACCTTCTACCTGTTTATCTACATGGGGATTTCGGGGGGTCTGCTGATACTGGTGATTTTGTGGTGGCGCCGCTTGCTTTGGGGCACGATTCGCCAGGGTTGGGTCTGGCTGGTGAGCCTGGTGCTCTGCGCCCACCAAGGGCCGGGGCCTCTGGTTATCCGCACCACCAAGAGTAAGACCATTCCTTATGGCGCCGCCCTGGCCCTGGGGATGACCTTTCTCTGTTGGCGGTGGCAGAATGGCTAGTACTTGGTTGCGAAAATCCGCGTAAATAATTGCGACCATTCTCACAGACCAGTAAAACATCAAGTCCCCCTTTGAAAAAGGGGGATTTAGGGGGATTTCAAAGGCTTATAAAATCCCCCCTAACCCCCCTTTGGTAAAGGGGGGGAATAAAAATGGGTCTCAAATAAGGCGGGAACTTATGCAGTTAAGTACTAGGACCAAGGAGCTGGGTCCGGGGCGCGGCGGGCGCCGCCCGGGGAGCGACAGGAGCGTTCGGCCGATGACAGGGGACGGCGGGGCGCAGAAGGCCGGGTTATGAAGAAGCGGCGGGTGCTTGTCTCCTCCGACCAGAAAGGGGCGGTAGTCGTGGTCACCGCCTTCAGCCTCCTGGCAATCCTGGGTTTCGCGGGCCTGGCCGTGGACCTGGGTTACCTGTACGTGGTGAAATGCGAGCTGCAACGGGCCGCGGATGCCGGCGCCATGGCCGGAGCCCGGGCCATCTATCCCTTTCCCCTGAATAGCGCCACGCTACCACTCAATCCCCTCTGCGCGGCGGCCCTGACCCAGGGCCGGACCATCGCCCAGGCCAACCTGGCGGACGGCGCCAGTCCCACGGTGGGGACCATCCAAACCGGCGCCTGGGATTGGAACGCCGGCCAATTCACCCAGGGCTGCGCCGCCAATCCCTTCACCAACACCGTGGCCCTGACCACCCGCCGGGACAACCTCTCTCTGGTCCTCATGGGCCTGCTGGGATTCGGGCCCATCAACCTCAGCGCCTCGTCCATTGCAGTGATGGATTGGGTGGGAAGTTTAGAGCAGGGTGCAGCTTTTCCCATGGTCCTGGGGAAAAAATACGCCCAAAAGGGCGAGGTGTACATTTACCTTAATCCCGACCCCCTGGACGCCGGGGGCTGGTACACCAAGGACCCGCAAGTGCCCAATAACAACATCGTGCGCGGCTACCTCGATAACCCCGCCACCGTGCCCGCCATCAAGCAGGGCGAGATGGTGAACATGAATAACGGCGCCTGGGCCAACGTGCTGGCTAAAATCCAGTCTTCTTATCTCGGCAAGACGGTCTGGCTGCCGGTGGTGGATACGGAAAAATTCAACCAGTCCGGTCCGGTGGAGGGCTTCACGGCCTTCACCATAACGGAAGTGGAAACCACCGGCCACAAGTATGTGAAGGGCATGGCCAACCCCCTGCAGGACGCCCCGGGAAGCCTGTCGGGCCCCGGCGGCGCCAACTATGGCCTCCTGACCTCACCCCGCCTGGTGCAGTGAACCGGCGCCCCCCCATCCGCGTCATCTCTTAATTCGCCCAACTGAATATTGATGTGGGCGGGCCCCATCCGACATCGGGCCCCGTCGCTCCCCGTCGGTTGCTTTTGCCGCCGATCCCTGATAAAAAAGGGCTGGGGATTATTGCAAAAAGCGCCGATTACGGGAGTCTTACCCTGACCTCCCCGGGCGCGCCGCTTCTTGGCGCAATGCGGGGTCCTCGCCCCTACTGCCGGCACCGGAACGGAGACCTACCATGCTCATCGTGATGGACAAGGACGCCACCGCCTCCCAGATAGACGCGGTGGCGGCCAAGATCGAGACCCTGGGCTTTGTGGCCCAGCCCATGCCCGGCGGCGAACGGGTGGCCATTGCCATCCTGCGCAACCCCG
>DASWLF010000099.1:0-1946 GCA_036396255.1 Desulfobaccales bacterium | reverse complement strand
CCTTTTCGCCCGGTTTTAAACCCCCGGCCCTCCTCTAAAGGCATTTTTTCAATTCTCCGCCAGCGAAGCGAACATCCTCATGACCCGGGCCGCGGCGGCGCTCCCCTGGCAGACGGTTTCGGAGATATCCCGGGGCCCCAGGCAGGTGCCGGCCAGGAAGACGCCCGGCACGGTGGATTCCACCGGGTGGAGCACGGGGTGGCACCCCTGGTAGAACCCCAGGGCGTCCCGCGCCGGCGCCGGGCCCTGGAAAGGCAGGGGCTCCCGGGGGGCCTCCAGCCCCACCGCCAGCACCGCCAGGTCCACCGCCAGCCTTGCTCTCCGGCCGGACCCCTGGTCTTCATAGAAGATTTCCGGCCGGCCGGCCTCATCCTCCGCTATCCGGCCGGGGAGGCCCTTGATAAACCGCACCCCCGCCTGCCGGGCCCGCTGGTACAGCTCCTCGAAGCCCTTGCCGGAGGTGCGGATGTCGTTGTAAAAGATGGTCACCTCCGCTTCGGGCTCATGCTCCAGGGCCAGCATGGCCTGCTTGATGGAGGCGGTGCAGCAAAAACCGGAACAGTACGGCAAAAACCGGCGGTCCCGGGAGCCCACGCACTGGATGAAGGCGATGCGCTTAACCCGCCGGCCGTCCGGCGTCACCAGACTTCCCTGGGTGGGGCCGGTGGCACAGACCAGGCGCTCGTATTCCAGGCTGGTCACCACCCCGTTGATGCGGCCGTGGCCGTGTTCGCTTTTGATGCCGGGGTCGAAGGGCCGGGCCCCGGTGGCCAGGACCATGGCCCCCACCCTCAGGCGCCGGGAGGTGGGCTTGTACAGCAGGTTGATGGCCTGGTGCTCGCAGGCCTGGACGCACATCTGGCAGTCGATGCAATACTCCCGCTCAATGGTGGCCCTGAGCGGCACCGCCTGGGCAAAGATGATGCGGATGCATTTCCGGGGCTTGAGGCCCAGGTTCCAGCGGCTGGGCACCACCACCGGGCAGACCGCGGCGCAACTGCCGCAGCCCACGCATTTGCTCATGTTCACGTACCGGGGTTGGATGACCAGGTCCACTTCAAAATGCCCGGCGGCGCCCTGGACCCGCTCCAGGCCGGAGTAAGTGAGCAATTCGATGTTGGGGTGGGCCGCCACCTCCACCAGCTTGGGGCCCAGGATGCAGATGGAGCAATCCAGGGTGGGGAAGGTCTTGTCCAGCTGGGCCATGGTACCGCCGATGGAGAGCGAGGTCTCCGCCAGGTAAACCTTGAACCCGGCGTTGGCCAGGTCCAGGGCGGCCTGACAGCCCCCCACCCCGCCGCCCACCACCAGCACTTCCCGGGAGAGGGGAGGGAGGCGGCGCGGCGCCGGGGGTGGGGCCGACCGGGCCAGGATAATGGCGCCCGCCGCGGCCTCCACTTCGCCGCAGTCCAGCAGATCCAGCACCGGCGCCTGGGCGGCCAGGCGCTGGGAAAAGGCGGGATGGCGCTGGGGACCGCAGGCGGCAATGAGCCAGGCCCCGGGCTCCGGCAGAGGGCGCCACGCCTTAAGGCCCGCCGGGGTGCACAGGGGCGGGGCCAGGTGGACTGTAAGCCCTTCCCGCCCCAGCCGGGCCGCCAGCTCCCGGCCATCGAAGGCCAAATCCGGGCAATTACAGATGAGGATCTTACTTATCGACATGGAAACTCCAACCACGAGTAACGCCCCACCGTGTTCCTTTTCGCCTTTTTCTCCTGGTTCAAAGCTTCGCCGCCATCTCCTGGACCACCCTTTGAAAAGCCCGGCCCTCCGTGGCCGAGATCCACACCAGGCGCAGGCGCCCGGGGTCGATGCCCTTTTTCGCCAGCCTGGGTCTGAGCTTGTGGATGCGGGCCTGGGCCCTGAGGTTCCCGGCCACGTAATGGCAGTCCCCCGGGGGATGGCAGCCCGCCACCAGCACCTGGCCCGCCCCCTTGGCAAAGGCCCGG
>DASWLF010000098.1:0-3810 GCA_036396255.1 Desulfobaccales bacterium | reverse complement strand
GACTTCACTTCCTCTTTGGCCCCAGGTTTGGCGGTCTCTTTCACCGCGGGTTTCTCCGCGGATTTGGCGGCTTCCTTGGGGGCCACGGTGGCAGGGGCCGCCGGGGCTTCGCTCTTCACTGCGGGTTTCTCCGTCGTGGTGGCGGTCTGCGCCAGGCCCGCGCCCGCCAGGCCCGCGCCCGCCAGGCCCAGGGCGAAAACTACGGCGGTTATGGTAACAACTACTTTCTTCATGTTTTTCTCCTGTTTGGAGTTGGGGATGTATCGCCAACGGCGACTGCTAAATGGTGATGCATAGAGCTTGCCAATTTTCGCCAAAGGCAGCCACAATGCTAACAAAATGATATAATTATAGATATCGGTCGATGGCCGTCCTCCTGCGGTCCGCCGGAATTCCCCCGGGGCCCATTACTCTAAATATGAGAGAATGTCTTCTCAATCTGAATTTTTCTTATCAAATTGACAAAAACGGCGCCCCGAAAGGCCTGGTTTAGCCCGGGGCAAGATGGCCGTGCCCATGAAATTCCGGGAACATGGGGGTGGCAGTCCCTGGGACAAAAAATCTCCGGGGTAAATTTTTTTAACTATAAGGCTGTGTCCCGAAAAATTTTTCTGATTTGCAGAAAAGGCAAACGCCATTGGTATCGTAGGGGCGAGGTTTCCTCGCCTTCATGGGGGCGGGGAGACCCCGCCCCTACGGGAAATCCCTAATCATCTTATTTATGGAACGCGTCACTAAGGCAGGGTGTCCTTCAGGAGGTTAGTAAAATTTATTTCTTACAGCCGGTGCGAACCGGTCACCCTCGCCGCCCGGCCAGATAAGCCGCCAACCTGGTTAAGGCTTCCGCCAGGTTCTCCATGGAGTTAGCGTAGGAGAAACGCAGGAAGCCCTCCCCTCCCTGGCCGAAGTCGATGCCCGGAGTCACCCCCACTTTGGCCTTTTCCAGGATATCGAAGGCCAGGGCGTAGGAATCCTCGGACAGGTGGCGGGCGTTGACAAAGGCGTAAAAGGCCCCGGTGGGCTCGACCGGCAGATGGAAACCCAGTTTGGCCAGGCCCGCCAGGAAAAAGCGGCGCCGGGCGTCATAGGCGGCCCGCATCTTCTCGATCTCCGGGCCCGCCTGGGTCAGGGCCGCAATCCCGGCCAGCTGCACGAAGGGGTTGGCGGAAATGAAAAAGTTCTGCATCAATTTCTGCAGGGGTCGGATGAAGTCCTCCGGCGCGATGAGATACCCCAGGCGCCAGCCCGTCATGGCGTAAAGCTTGGAAAAGCCGTTGATCACGAAGGCCCGGTCCGTGAACTCCAGAATGCTGTGCTCCTGGCCCTCGTAAACCAGGCCGTGGTAGATCTCGTCGGAGATGACGTACGGGCCCAACTCCGCCAGGCGGGCCATGCGGTCGGCGGAAAGCAGGGTGCCGGTGGGGTTGGCGGGAGAGTTGATCATCACGGCCTTGGTGCGGGGCCCCAGATAAGGGCCCAATTCTTCCGGGCGCAGCTGGAAGCCGTCCTCCTCCAGCACCTTTACGTAGCGGGGCACTGCGTCCACCAGGCGCACGAAATTGGGGTAGCAGGCATAGTGCGGGTCGGTGAGGAGCACTTCGTCCCCCGGGTCCAGCAGCCCCGCAAAAATGAGGACCATGGCCGGCGAGGTGCCCGAAGTGACGATGAACTGCTCCGGCTTGACCCAGACCTTATACTTTTCCAGGTAGTGCTGGCTCAAGGCCTCTCTGAGCTCAATGAGCCCCTGGGAGTGGGTGTACTGGGTTAAGCCCGCGGCCATGGCCCGGTAGGCCGCCTCCTTGACCACCGCCGGGGTGTCGAAATCGGGCTCGCCGATCTCCAGATGGATGACGTGCTCCCCCTGGCGCTCCAGCTCCTTGGCGCGCTCCAGGATGTCCATCACCAGGAAGGGGGTGATCTCCCGGGCCCGGCGGGAAGGGCCGTGCTTGAACCTGTCATTCTGCTCCATGACCATCCAGCATAGCAGGAGGAAGGGCGGATGGCAAGCTAACGACCATAGAGAGATTAGGGGGATGAAAACCGGTCGTCTATCTAAACATCCTTCAGGTTGGCCTCATGTAGGGGCGGTTCGCGAACCGCCCCTACGGCACCCCCTCAACCTATCTGGATAACGGATCACGTCTGTTTGGGTCAGCAAGCCGTGCCTTGCAAGACATGCCAAGCCTAGTTGTTCTTCACAACAACTATTCTCTTGACAAGTATACTTATGTATAGTATCTTAGGACCATGAAGCCTTTGACGGAAAGACAGCGATCGGTGCTGGCCATGGTGGAGGAGTTTTGTAACCGCCAGGGCTATCCCCCCACGGTGCGGGAGGTGGCGGCCGCTTTCGGCATCCAGCCCCGGGCCGCGGTGGACCACCTGGCGGCCCTGAAACGCAAGGGGTATCTGCACCGGGAGCCGGGCCTGTCCCGGGGGCTGACGCTGGCGCCCCGCTCCCCGGGGCCGGTGGTGGAAGTGCCGGTCCTGGGCCGCATCGCCGCCGGCCAGCCGCTCCTGGCCGCCGAAAACGTGGAGGACACCCTGCCCCTGCCCCGCTCCTGGGTCCGGGGGGACGAAGTCTTCCTCCTGCAGGTCACCGGGGAAAGCATGGCCCCGGGGATCCTGCCCGGCGACCTGGTGATGGTGCGGGTGCAGCAAAGGGTCGCCCGGGGCGACATCGCGGTGGCGCTCATCGACGAGGAGGCCACCCTGAAGCGGGTGTACGAGGAGGCCGGGGGTCTGGTTCTCAAGGGCGACAACCCCTCCTTCACCCCCTTGCGCTTCTCCCCGGAGGAGGCCGCCGAGGTGCAGATCCTGGGCAAAGTGGTGGGAGTGTACCGCAACCTGGAAGCCAAGAAGGTCTGAGAAATTTGGTGGCACCGGCGTCTCGCCGGTGCGAGCGCAGGCGCACCTTTATGGCGGGCCTGGCCCGCCCTATATTACCGGTTTCTCCCTCTCCCCCCGCTGGCGGGGGGAGAGGGCCGGGGTGAGGGGGGCTCGAAAAGTCGGTGATGGAAAGACAATCCGAAAATTATGAGCCGCACCCGGCGCCCCAGGGGTCGCCTAGCCGGATGACCCCCTTGAACCACTACCTGGCTCCCCTGAAACCGGGCCGGGCAGTATTGCTTTGGGGCGAACCGGTGCGGCTCCTGGCCGCGGCCGCGGCCGCCTGGGGCGCGGCTCGGAATGCGGAGGTGCTGGTGGTGGACGCGGCCAACCGTTTCGACCCCTACCAGCTGGTGCGCCAGGCCCGGGGCTACGGCCTGGCGCCCGCCCAGGCGCTGGCCCGGGTGCAGGTAGCCCGGGCCTTCACCTCCCACCAACTGGTGCGCCTGCTGCAGGAGATCCTCCCCGCGGCCCTGAAACCCGGCGCCCTGGTGGTGATCCTGGGACCGGTGAGCCTCTTCTACGACGAACAGGTGCCCCTAACGGAACGGCGCCGCCTCTTCAAAGACCTGACGCGCCTCCTGGGCTCCATTAAGTCCCAAGGCGCCCTCCTGCTGCTGCAACCGCGGCTGCCCAAGGCGGCCGCCAACCAACACTTCGGCCGCCTGCTGGCGCCGGTGGTGGATTACTTTGTACAGGTCGGGGGTGGGGAGGAGGACCGGGGCGCGGCCACCCGCCGGCTATCCCCGGCGGCCCCGGCCCTCCCTCCGGACAATTTCGGGCGGGAACGCCGCCCCTCCGCCCCTTCCCGGCCCCAAAAAGGAGACCTTTAAAGTGGACGTGTTTTTACCTGAGTACCAATACCTGCATCCCGGGCCGAAATTTGCGGCTCGTATGAAGCAATGGTGGAAAGCCCTGGCC
>DASWLF010000097.1:0-5283 GCA_036396255.1 Desulfobaccales bacterium | reverse complement strand
ACCACGATAAAGGGATCGGCTATGCTGGTGAAAATATCGCTGACCCGCTGGATCACGGCCTCGTCGTGATGGAGGTTTATCTTCCCTTTCACCATGGACCCGTCCGCCAGCTTGAGGAGCACGTTTCTGGGGACCAGTTTGCGGCCGATAATTCTTACGCTCATGCCCTTGCCTCGCCGGTTACGGCTTGAGACCTCTAAGCAAATGACTTATTACTCGGAGCATTAAAGAAATTGCCTCGGCTCGGTTTGAGGGCACGGCCCGCCGTGCCCCTACGGTTCAGAAAGGGCAATTGGTTTTTCGCTCCGAGTAATAACAAAGTATTGGCGGCGGCCGCGGAGGCCCACCCTGGTCTAAACCAATTCCCTCCCGGCTCGGGTCACCCAAGGTTTGGAGGGCCTTCAAGCCAATCACCGGCCCCTTCTCCCGGCCGGCAGTTCCCGGGCCAGTTCCCGGGCCCGGGCCAGGGTCTCCTGCAAATCGAAGGCCAGCAACCGGCGGTCCTGCACCAGCACCCGGCCATGGACCAGCACGGTCTGGACGTCGGCCCCGGTGGCGGCGTACACCAGGTGCGAGTAAGGTTCGTACATGGGCGTCAGATGGGGCTGATCCAGGTCCAGCACCACCAGGTCGGCCTTGAGGCCGGCGACCAGGGCCCCCACTTCGGCCTGCAGTCCCAGCACCCGGGCGCTGCCCGTGGTGGCCAGGTCCAGGGCCGCGGTGGCCGGCAGGACGGTGGGGTCCAGGCAGCGCAATTTCTGGAGCTTGGCCGCGGTATCCATCTCCTGCACCAGGTCCAGGTTATTGTTGGAGGCGCAGCCGTCCGTCCCCAGGCCCACCGGCACCCCCCGGCGCAGCAGGTCGGAGACCGGAGCCAGGCCCGAGGCCAGCTTCATGTTGGACTCCGGGCAGTGGGCCACCCCGGCGCCGCTGGCCGCCAGCAGCTCCAGGTCCTCCTCGCTCAAAACCACCGCATGGTCCGCCACCAGGCGGGGTGACAGCAGCCCCAGCCGGCCCAGGTGGGCCACGGGGGTGACGCCGTACCGGGCCTGGCAGTCCGAGACCTCCCGGTGCGTCTCCGACAGGTGGATGATGAGCCGGGTATCAAACTTATCGGCCAGGTGGCCGCATTCCTGAAGTAACTCCGGCGAGCAGGTGTAAACCGCATGGGGCTGGATGGCCACCCGCAGGCGGGGGTGGCCCCGCCAGGTGCGGCAGAGTTCTTCGCTGAACTTTAGTCCCGCCGCAGGCGGGCCGTAATTGGGGGAGGGAAAGTCGTAGAGCACCTCCCCCACCACGGCCCGGATGCCGGTTTCGGCGGCGGCCCGGGCCACCGCGTCGGCAAAGAGGTACATGTCGCAGAAGGTGGTGGTGCCGGACAGCAGCATCTCCGCCACCGCCAGCCTGGTGCCCCAGTAGACGAAATTCCCATTAAGTCTGCTTTCCGCGGGGAAAATGTAGGAATTGAGCCATTCTTCCAGGGGCAGGTCATCGGCCAGACCCCGGAACAGCGCCATGGCGGCGTGGGTGTGGGCATTGATCAACCCCGGCAGAATGAGGCCATGGGGATAATGCAGCGCCTGGGCCGGGACATACCGGGCCTGGAGCTCGGCGGCGGGCCCCACGGCCACGATTTCATCCCCCTGGATGGCCACGGCTCCGGGGTTGAAGATTTCCCGGCGCTCATTCTGGGTCAACACCCAGGCGCCGGTAAGCAGAAGGTCAACGGGCTCCTTTTCCGGGTGGGTCATGTTCTCCTCAAGAAAGGTGGGCGCGGCGGAGCTGAAAGGACGTGTCCCCGGAATCCCCCCGGTTGCCCCTCACTTGCCACCCAGCTGCCCCTGGCGGTAGGCGGCCATGAAGCGGTCCGCGGTGCCTTTGGGAATCTTGAGACGGTAAGTCCCGGCACAGAGGGCGGCCCCTTTGATCCACGGATTGAGCGTCTTGATGGCTTTGTAATAACTGCCGCAGGCCTCGGCCAGGCGGCGGACCTGCACTTCCTGGCCCACGGTGAAATTCACTTCGTCGTAGCTCAGGGGCTCATAGAGTTGGTCCACCGGGAGATCGTAGCCGTAGGCGGCCGGGGTCTCCAGGATGATCTTGGCCGCCAGGATGCGGTGGACGTAGCGCTCCGTTTCTTCCGGCAGGCTCAGGTGGTAGAAGACCTTCACCCCCTGGTCCGCCATGGCCTTTTGCACCCGGCCTTCGCCACAGTTGTAGGCGGCCAGGGCCAGGGGCCAGTTGTGGAACATCTGATGCAGCTTCTCCAGATAGCTCAGGGCCGCGTCGGTGGCCGCGGCGAACTCCAGGCGCTCATCCACCGTGTCGTCGCACTTCAGCTGGAAGCGCTGGGCCGTGGGGCCCATGAACTGCCAGGGACCCGCGGCGCCGGCCCGGGACTTGGCCTTGGGGAGCAGGTCGCTCTCCACCAGGACCACGTACTTCAGATCCAGGGGCAGAAGCCGGGCCCGCAGCTTTTTTTCGATTTCCGGAAAGTAGCGGTGGGCCCTTTTCAGCCACATGGTGGTCTGGACCCGGCTCCACACCACGATGGTGAACTCCCGGTCCAGCTCCTCCCTGACCGCCGGTTCGCTGAGGGGCACCGCCTCGCCGCACAGGAAGAGCGGTTCCGGCAGCCGAAAGACCGGAAAGCGGATAACCTCCGCCGGGGCCGCGGCGGGCACCCCCGGCACCGGGGCGGCGGGGCCGGCCCCCAGCCCCCCGGGCAGGAGCCAGAAGCTGGCCAGCAGCAAGGCTAGTATCAAAGCCATGGGCAGTTCCCGAAAGGTTCCATCTTAAGAGTTTGCTAAGCATTTACCGCACCGGGTCCTCCCTGTCAAGCGCCGGGAACTGCCATCCGGACCGAATCCGGTGCCACCGCAGTTATGCTGAAATTGCGACTCTGAGCCTAAAACCAAGGGTGGCAGCTTTTCCAAAGATTACCCGCAGGCAAACAAAGGGTTTGCTTCGTCCTGAGAGACACGGGGGCTGGGAGGGGAATAGCTTTTCCCCGTTTCGCCACTTACTCCACGCTCTGCCCTGCCCGCAGGGCGCGTCCAAAGCGCCTTTATTGGTGCGTAAAACGCACCCTACTTCGCTGGGAGGGGGATACCTTTTCGCCTTTTCGCCTTTTCGCCTTTTTCCCTCCTCCCCCCTGCCCTCCCCCGTGGCCGGGATTTTATGGATAATTTGCCGTTGATGGGGTATATATGGGGAAATAAAAGAATTTATCCGCGTCTTGCATGAACAAAGAAGATCTGCGCCTCTATCTCCGGCTGCTGGCTTATCTCAAGCGGCACAAGGGCCGCATGTCCGCGGCCGTCCTGGCTATGCTGGGGGTTTCGGGCATCACCGCGCTCCTGGCTTACCTGGTGAAGCCGGTCCTGGACGACGTCTTCTTCGGCAAAAAGGAGCACATGCTCTACCTGCTCCCCCCCCTGGTGGTGTTTCTCTATCTGGTCAAAGGTTGCCTGGCCTACACCCATAACTACCAGATGAGCTACATCGGCAACAGCATCGTCACCCGCCTGCGGGACCAGCTCTTTGCCTCATTGCAGCGCCAGCCCCTGTCGTTCTTCGACGGCGAAGCCACCGGGGTGCTCATGAGCCGCCTGACCTACGACGTCAACCTGCTGCAGGACGCGGTGACCCGGGCCATCACCAGCTTCTTCAAGGACTCCTTCACGGTGCTGGGCCTGGCCGCGGTGATCTTCTACCGGGAGTGGCGCCTGGCCCTGCTGGCCGTGGCGGTCTTTCCTCTGGCGGTGCTCATCATCGTCCACCTGGGCAAGCGCATCCGCCGCATCTCCCATCAGTCCCAGGTGGCCAATTCCCACCTCTACACCGTGCTCCAGGAAAGCCTCATCGGCCAGCGCATCGTCAAGGCCTTCACCCGGGAGGACTACGAGCAGCAGCGCTTCTTCAAAGCCAACTGGGACTACTTCCGCACCCGCATGCGGCTCAACGCCACCCGGGAGATCTCTCCACCGACCATGGAGCTCCTGGGGTCCTTCGGCATGGCGGGCATCATCTTCTACGGCGGCTACGCGGTGATCCAGGGGACCTCCACCCCCGGCACCTTTTTCTCCTTCCTGGCGGCGCTCCTGATGCTCTACCAGCCCGTCAGGAGCCTGAGCGGGGTGCAAAACATCATCCAGGAGGGCCTGGCCGCGGCGGTGCGGGTCTTCGGTCTCATGGACCGGGAGCCGGAAATCCAGGACGCGTCCGATGCCGTGGCCCTGCCGCTGATTCAACGGGAGATCGCCTACCGGGGAGTGGCCTTTGCCTACGCGGGCGACCGCCCGGTGCTCCAGGACATCGACCTCACCGTGGGCCGGGGCGAATTGGTGGCCCTGGTGGGGCCCTCCGGCGCGGGCAAATCCACCCTGCTGAATTTGCTGCCCCGGTTTTACGAAGTGGGCCGGGGCGCCATCCTCATCGACGACCAGGACATCCGCCGCGCCACCCTGGCCTCCCTCCGGGGCCAGATCGGGGTGGTGACCCAGCAGACCATCCTCTTCAACGACACGGTGCGCCACAACGTCGCCTATGGGCGGTTGGACGCCGTTGAGGACGAGATCATGGCGGCCCTGACCGCGGCCCACGCCCATGACTTTGTCATGGCCCTGCCCCAGGGCCTGGAAACGGTCATCGGCGAGCAGGGGGTGCGCCTCTCCGGCGGCGAGCGCCAGCGCCTGGCCATCGCCCGGGCCCTCTTGAAGGACCCGCCCATCCTGATCCTGGACGAGGCCACCTCATCGCTGGACTCCGAGTCCGAGCGGGAGGTGCAGCAGGCCCTGGACCGCCTGATTACGGGCCGCACCACCCTGGTCATCGCCCACCGCCTCTCCACGGTGCGGAATGCGGACCGCATCGTGGTCCTGGACGAGGGCCGCATCGTGGAAACCGGCCCCCACGCGGCGCTGCTGGCCCAAGACGGCCTCTACCGCCGCCTCTATGAAATGCAGTTCGCCCACGAGGAAAACCAGGCCCCGGCCGCCGCGGCGCCACCCCAGGCCGCCCGGGGTTGAGGAAAGACCAACTTGCCGGGAAGTCGTAGGGGCGTGATTTATCACGCCCGCTCGGGCGCAATAAATTGCGCCCCTACCATGGCCTTTATTGCAAATGCTGCAAACTGGCAGATTCCATGAAGGCGCTTCGGCCCGGGTCGCCCCGCTCCGGCCACCCGGCTTGCAGCCGGGTAGTTAAACATAGGGCGTGCTGTGCACGCCGATTTATGGCGGCCATGGGCCGCCCTATTTGTCTGACTTCTTATTAGATCCG
>DASWLF010000096.1:0-1581 GCA_036396255.1 Desulfobaccales bacterium | reverse complement strand
TGGCGCATTTTCTCTGCGGCTACTCCTGGCCCATGGTTTTTTATGGCTGTGCGGTTTTGGTGAGCCTCAACCTGCTCTGGCTCCTCTCCTACCGGCGGGTGGATTCCGGGGCCGACAGGACCACCAGCGTCGGGCACGTGGTGGCCACCACGGCCCGCCAGCTCCTCAACCCCCGGCTGCTGGCCTTCATGCTCATCGCCTCGGTATTCTGGGCGGTGCTCATGCAGCTCTGGGACATGCTGCCCAATTTCATCGTGGACTGGGTGGACAGTTCGTCCCTGGCATCACACCTACCCGGGTTCATGCTTTCCCGGGACGTATCCCGAGGCCCGCAGCTGGCCCAGGAGTGGGTGATCAACTTCAACCCTTTTCTGATCATCCTTTTCGTCGCCCCGCTATCCTGGTATGTCAACAAGCGGATGCGACGGCTCACCTCCATGTTTTTCGGCTTTGTCATCGCCAGCCTGGGAGTTTATGCCGCCGGTGCCAGCATGTCCATTTACCCTTGCCTGGCCGGCATCGCCTGCTTCTCGGTGGGGGAGATGATGTGCTCCCCCAAGATGAACGAATACCTGGGGGTGATTGCGCCTGCGGACCAGAAGGCGCTATACATGGGCTATGCCAACCTCCCGGTGGCCATCGGCTGGGGCTACGGCTCTTTGGTGGGAGGCCAGATTTACGAACGCGCCGGAGAAAAGGCTGGACTGGCCCTGCGGTACATGTCGGAAGTGCTGAAGGTGCAGGAGCTGCCGCACCGCTCCCGGGCCTTCGCCACCTTGACCGAGATGCTGGGCCAGAGCCCGGCCCAGGTGACCCGGCTCTTGTGGGACCGGTACGATCCCAGCTGCGTCTGGACGCCCTTTGCCATCGCCGGCCTCCTGGCCGCCATCGCCTTGTTTGCCTACAATCACTTTGCCAAGGGGTGGAAGGATGTAAGCGCCTGACAGACCGGGAGAACAATGGCAAAGGGAGGCAAAGCGGCCCGGGGCCGGTTTCCAGCCAAGCTGGCGGCCGGGACCCCTGCCCAAGTCAGGTGGCACTATACGTTTAGCGGCGCGGTTATCAATAACTTAATGCAAGTCGCCCTGGAGAGGTCAGCGAGGAAGCGGTTCGCGGTGGCGCGAGGGGAAAAAATAATACATCACTTGGAACAGGATGATTAACCAGATAAACCAATCGTCCAGGTAACCTGTCACCGGCAGAGAATCCGGCACGAGGTCGTAAGGCAAGGAGGTGTAGCCGATTGCCGCCCCGATCATACTTTCGAGCTTCTTCAGGCTGTGGGGGGTGGAAACTTGGCCCGGGCTGGCTTCCAGGACCGCCTGCGTCGCGGCAGTTGCTTCGGCGCTGCGGCTCGCCTTGCCGGACTCATTAATGCCCCGCGGTTGCCCCAGGACAGGCTGGCATTTCTGGGCGGCGCCCTCAAGAGGAATGGACTTGGCGGCTCTCTTGGGCTTCTCCGGGGGGTTCAAGGGGGAGGGGCTGGAGGGCAGCCATTCATCCCACAGGACTATGATGCCTTTTTTAAACCGGGAAATTTTTTTCCGCATGAGGGCTTTCCAAGCCTGGTGAGGAGCAGGC
>DASWLF010000095.1:0-1782 GCA_036396255.1 Desulfobaccales bacterium | reverse complement strand
CCGTAGTTGGCCAGCTCCACCTTGCCCACCACGGTGCGCAGGGCCCCGGTGAAAGAGCCCTTCTCATGGCCGAAGAGCTCGGATTCCAGCAACTCCCGGGGAATGGCGCCGCAGTTCACCGGCACCAGCGGTCCCTGGCTTTTCAGGCTGCGCTCGTGGATGGCCTGGGCCACCATCTCCTTGCCGGTGCCGCTGGCCCCGGTGAGCAGCACGGGCAGATCGGCGGGCGCCACTTTGCGGATCAGGTTGAACACCTGGAGCATGGCCGGGCAAGTGCCGATCATCTCCAGGCTAATTTGCGTGTATTCCGGTAGCCGCTCTAAATACCCTTCTTGCTGGAAGTCTAGCGGAAAGTGGCAGTGAGGACAGTTTTTTAATGTTCCCGGCCCTAATTTTTGATTGCAATAAGGACAATCGCTGGGTTGTGAAGGCCATAAAGGGACTAACGAGGACCATAACTGTCCCATATGATTCGGATCAAGATCCAGGAATTCCACGCCCAGGCCGGCGCCATTTTGCCAGGCCACCCGCGACAAAACCTCAAACGATCGTTTATTGGGCAAGGGAAACCGCAGAACCAGGAAGGGCCCCGCGGGGTCTCCATAAGATGTTTTAATAAAAGCGCCTTTGAGACCAAGGTTGCTGATGATGCCCACAGCAGCATCATCGGAATTTTCAAAAGCGACTTCCAGATTAACTGGGAAGCGGGGGGACTTCCTCATATCTAGTTCCCGTAAGATGAAAAATTGACTGCTTTATAATTTTGCAGCTTTCGTGCCAGCCAAGCTTATCCCCCTAGTCGGCCTGTTTGGCGGCCTGGTTTTAGCCCAACCGGAAGGGGTTCGCCCTGGGAAGCATTCTCACCCCCCTCAACCTAAATACTTGACCCACCACAGGGTACTCCTGGGCCGATCTCAGGGATTTGGAGGCCTAAAATCAGGAGCGGCCCGATTGTTCTGTGCCGCGGTTTTGAATAAAGTTCAGATAAAATTTCCCAAAAGGTGTCTGAAATGAAGCACATTAAGATCTTTCTGTGGGATGAAGTGGAAGCGGTCAACGCCAATTACGGCAGATCAACTTCATTGGGTCTGCAAACCGATGGCGCCAGGCTTGTCGCCAGGGCCGTCGCCAGGCCCTGCATCGTCCTGGTCACCAAGAAACAATTTGCGGAGCCGGCGTTTCCCAGATATCTCGGGTTAGCCAAAGGAAGGGGCATCGGTTCTTGTTAGCAGGAAATTCCTCCCTCCTACATATCCCCTTTGATGAAATAACTGATTGCTGACTCTGGCAGTCTGGCTCGGCAAGGGCTTTTATGTCGGAAGAAATGCCGAACTTTAAGCATCTGGAATCTGAAAAGTCTCTGCGGCCAAGAGGATCAAAAGGTCTACCTCTGGAAAGCCCAGGGGCAAAATCCCAGGACCACCAGGAGATGATCGGCACCTGCCCGGCCATGCTCCAGGTGTTCAACCTGATCCGCAAAGTGGCGCCCGCCGATCTGCCCGTGCTGCTCACCGGGGCCAGCGGTACCGGCAAGGAGATGGTGGCCCAGGCCATCCACGAGCGCAGCCTGAAAAGCCGGGGACCGCTGGTGCCGGTGAACTGCGGCGCCATTCCCCGGGAGTTGCTGGAATCCGAGCTCTTCGGCCATGAGAAGGGCTCTTTCACCGGGGCCCTGCGCACCGTGGTGGGCAAGGTGGAGCTGGCCAACTACGGCACCCTGTTTCTGGACGAAGTGGGGGAGCTGCCCCCGGAGTTGCAGGTGAAATTGCTGCGCTTCCTGCA
>DASWLF010000094.1:0-8732 GCA_036396255.1 Desulfobaccales bacterium | reverse complement strand
GGCCATCATGGCGTTGCCTACTTCCAGGTCGCCGGTGGTCACGGGCTTGCCCTGCTTGTCGTAGGCCACCACGATTTCGTTGAGCCGTTTTTTGAAGTCCGCCAGGCCGTTAAAGATGGACAGGATGGCCATGACTTCCGAGGACACGGCAGGGCGCCGGCGTTGACCCCGTGGTGCTTCAGCCCCCGGACGGTGGCGGTGAGGACCGACACGTTGGGAATGAGGCCGCTGAACCGGCATTTGACGTTCCAGAACTTCTCAAAGCCGATGTCGGCGCCGAAGCCGGACTCGGTGATATGGTAATCAAAGAGCTTCAGGCCGATCTGGTCGGCGACGATGGAGGACTGGCCCACGGCGATGTTGGCGAAGGGGCCGGCGTGCACGAAGCAGGGCTGCTTCTCCACGGTCTGCATCAGGGTGGGGTTGATGGAGGGCAGCATCCAGGCGGTCATGGCGTTGCCGCACTCCAGGTCAGCGGTGGTGATGGGGTTGCCCTTCTTGTCGTAGCACACCACCATTTCGTTCAGCCGCTTCCTCAGGTCTGCCAGAGAAGTGAACACTGACAGAATGGCCATAACCTCGGAAGACACGGCGATGCCGAAAGAGGACTTCATCATGAAGCCGTCCATCTTGGTGCCCATGCCCATGATGATGTGGCGCAGGGCCTGGGCGCAGAAGTCCATGATCCAGCCCATTTCAAAATTTTTCGGATCGATGTTCAGGCGCTTCAGGTTCCGCTTGGCCAACTGGGCGTCGTCATAGTTGAACTCGTGCTGCAACCGGGAGGTGGCGGCCACCATGGCCAGGTTGTGGGCGTTCATGATGTTGTTGATGTCGCCGGTGAGGCCCAGGGAGAAGTCGGTCATGGGGATGAGCAAGGAGATGCCGCCGCCCGCGGCGGTGCCCTTGATGTTCATGGTGGGGCCGCCGGAGGGCTGGCGGATGCAGCCGCCCACGTTCATGCCCCGTTTGCCCAGGCCCTCGATGAGGCCCATGGAGGTGGTAGATTTGCCTTCCCCCAGGGGGGTGGGGGTGATGGCGGTGACTTCGATGTACTTGCCGTCGGGTTTGGCCTTCAGGCGCTCCAGGCACTTCACGTAGTCAATGCGCCCGATTTTCTTCGAGTACACCCCCATAGGGATGCGCTCATCTGTGGGGATTTCCAGCTTATCGCACATCTTGTCAAAAGGAATCATCTCCGCTTCGGCAATTTCGGCAATCTGCCAGTCTTTCTGTTTTACCGGATCATACTTCGCCATAAACCAAGCCTCCTTGTGGTATTGTAATTATGGGCTATTTTCCGGACATCGAGAAATGGCCGGGGTGGTTACCAAGTAGATCCTGGCCTCATCGTCTCTTGAACAAGAATGCGCCAGGGCTCATACTTTTTTTCACATAGACCCCCATTTAAACGACCTCAAGGGGGTTTGTCAATAATTTTTTGGCCCCTGAATGCAGTTTATTTAAAATTCCCCGGGATTTTTATATTTGACAACCCCGGTAATTGGCCATAAAATTAAGTGAATAGTTGTACAAAAGCTGGCTCCAGCTGATTTTGTTTGATTTTCCGGCTTCGGGTCTGGTAGAGACTTGCATCATCCCAGCCCCTGGTTGGCCAGTTTGCCAGCGGGGGTCCCGCACCGGCATCCGTCACTGTGGGGGAATCACGGCGTTTTTTTGCTCTGGATCAACGGGAGAGGAGGAGCCTTATGGTCATTGCGGAATCAAAACCGCTGGCAGAGATCCTGGACATGGTCAAGGATTTCAAAAAGATAGTGGTGGCCGGCTGCAAGGGCTGCGTCACCGTGTGTTGCGCGGGTGGCGAGAAGGAGGTGGCCATCCTGGCCTCCGAACTCCGCATTGCCCGCAAGGCCTCCGGCCGCGAACTGGAGGTGCAGGAGTACACCTGTGAACGGCAGTGCGATCCCGAATATATCGAACCGCTGGACGACCTGGTGGCCGAAGTCGACGCCGTGGTTTCCATCGCCTGCAGCGTCGGGCCCCAATATGTCGCGGCCCGTTATCCCTACCTCAGGGTCTTTCCCGGCCTCAATACCACCAGCATCGGCGGCGCCACGGAGCACGGGGTCTGGACGGAGTTTTGCCAGGCTTGCGGCAGCTGCATCATCGGCGATTTCGGGGCCCTGTGCCCCATCACCCGCTGCGCCAAGCAGCTGCTGAACGGCCCCTGCGGCGGCTCCTCCGGCGGCTTGTGTGAAGTGGGCAAAGGCAGCATCCCTTGTATCTGGCAGCTCATCTACGACCGCCTGAAGAACCTGGGTGAGCTCCACAAGCTGACGGAAGTCCAGTTACATAAGAATTGGTCCACCAGCCGCGACGGCGGGCTGCGCACCACCATACGGGAGGAGTTGAAACAATGACCGCCGAATATGCCGCGGGAAGCAAACTGGAAAAAATCTTCAAAAGTGGCCAGAAGGCGTTGACCGGCGAATGCGGCCCGCCCCGGGGTGCCGACGCCGAGCATTTTCGCCACAAGGCGTCTTTCTTGAAAGACGTCGTCGACGCGGTGAACGTCACCGACAACCAGACCGCGGTGGTGCGCTTCTGTTCCATGGCCGCGGCCAAAATCCTCCTGGAAATGGGCATCGAGCCGGTGATGCAGATGGTCACCCGGGACATGAACCGCATCGGGCTCCAGTCCAACGTCCTGGGGGCCGCGGCCCTGGGGATTAAAAACCTCCTGTGCCTCACCGGCGACCACCAGTCCTTCGGCGACCATCCCCAGGCCAAGAACGTCCATGACATGGACTCCATCATGCTGGCCCACACGGTGAAGACCATGCGGGACGACGGCAAGATGGTGAGCGGCACCGAGGTCCAGGGCCGGCCCCGCATCTTCATCGGCGCCGCCGCCAACCCCTTCGCCGACCCCCAGGAGTTCCGGGTGGTGCGCATGGGCAAGAAGATCGCCGCCGGCGTCCAGTTCATTCAGACCCAGTGCATTTACAACATGGAGCGCTTCGTCAAGTTCATGGAAATGGCCAATGACATGGGCCTCACGGAAAAGTGCTATATCATGGCCGGCATCACCCCGCTGAAATCCGTCGGTATGGCGAATTATATGAAAAAATTCGTCCCGGGTCTCGACGTGCCCGATTCCTACATCACCCGCCTCCGGGGCGTGCCCAAGGACAAGGTGGCCGCGGAAGGCATCAAGATCGCGGTGGAGCAGATCCAGGAATGCCTGGCCATGAAGGGCATCGCCGGCATCCACCTCATGGCCATCGAATGGGAAGACCACGTCCCGGAGATCGTCAAGGCCGCCGGCCTCCTGCCCCGCCCCAAGGTGGAGGCGGATTAAGCAGGTAGCTCGAGCAAAAATCAATCGTGGGGCGGGCGTCTCGCCCGCCGACCTCAAAAAGCCCGGTTCATGAGGACCGGGCTTTTTTGTTTAATTAATCGAAAATTAAATGGCTATCTTAATTTTTGTTCTAGATTTTTCCATGAATTCAAATACCTTGTGAAATTTCTATCGTCATTGGCAAAAGCATTATTCGCAATCAGAATTTGGTCTTTTTTTGATATGCCACGCGTCTCCCAACATTTTCCTTTTTCAGTTACCCAAAGGTAGGACTGCAATGTTTCAATAGGTCCATGAATTGTAGAAAGACGCTGATTAAGTTCTTGTGGCGGAATAATGATATATTGCGTTTTTTTAGGATCAAATGCTTGGAGAACAAAAATCCATAAATCTGCTTTGCTTTCCTGAATTTTTTTGCGCTTATGAGTCCACCACCCACATGCTAATAAGCCTTTTTGAAAAATCTCATCCATATGGGTTACTAAAAAATCACGCGAAAATTTAACCTGGATAGTTAATAACCGAGCATTTTGAGAATCTGTAACTAAGAGATCAATTCCTTTATCCTTTGATGGTATCCATACATTAACTCCTGTAATTCTCCGTTCTATTTCAGAGCCAACCAAAAATTCCCCTGCATGAACTGTAAATAAGGTTTTCATTTCTCTCCTTCCTTATAGTTTCCTCTTCATTTCCTAATCACCATACTATATCCATCAGAATTGTAACCCTGCAGATTGTAACAATTTTAAACATAGTGGCACAGGCGTCTCGCCTGTGCGGTTTATTTCCGGGGAATGCTTGCTCTATTGAAAAAATCTTGGCAGAATGGAGCTAAGTTCTGAAGATTCTTTCTATGAGTTATGATAGCCAAGCACAGGCGAGACGCCTGTGCCACCATGTTTCATCGGTTAGCTGGAGGTTCCCATGGATCGACCTTCTTCTCCGGATAATCCCTTTTCCATCCAGCCCGACGTCCTGGCCCTGAAAGAAAAGGCCCGCCAGGAGGGCCTGGAAACGGTGTGGGACCGCTTTGAGGCCCAGCAGCCCCAATGCGGTTTCTGTGAACTGGGGCTCTCCTGCCGCATCTGCGTCATGGGCCCCTGCCGCATCGACCCCTTTGGCGACGGCCCCCAGCGAGGGGTGTGCGGCGCCGACGCCGACATCATGGTGGCCCGGAATCTGGCCCGCATGGTGGCCGCCGGGGCCGCCTCCCATTCCGACCACGGCCGGGACCTGGTAGAGACCCTGCTGGCCGTGGCCGAGGGCCGGGCCCCGGGCTACAAGCTCACCGACCTGGCCAAGCTGGACCGCCTGGCCGCGGAATTCGGGCTGCCCGCCCACCTGCCTCCCCTTGAGAAAGCCAAAGAACTGGCCCTGGCCCTGATGGAAGAATACGGCATCAAAAAGGGCTATCTGACCTTCACCCGGCGTCTGCCGGCGGCGCGCCTGACGAAATGGCAAAAGTTGGGGATCGCCCCCCGGGGCATCGACTGGGAGATCGCCGAGATGCTGCACCGCACCCACATGGGGGTGGACAACGATGCCGTCAATTTGCTGCTCCAGGCCCTCCGGGCGGCGCTGGCCGACGGCTGGGGCGGCTCCATGATCGCCACCGAGCTCTCCGACGTCCTCTTCGGCACCCCCAAGCCCGTAGCCTCCCAGGTCAACCTGGGGGTGCTGAAGACCGACCAGGTGAACCTCATCCTCCACGGCCACAGTCCCCTGGTCTCCGAAATGGTGGCCCAGGCCGCCCGGGACCCGGAGCTCCTGAACCGGGCTCAACAGTTGGGGGCCCAGGGCATCAACCTGGCGGGCCTGTGCTGCACCGGCAACGAAGTGCTCATGCGCCAGGGCATCCCCATGGCCGGCAACCACCTGGTCCAGGAACTGGCTCTGATCACCGGCGCGGTGGAGGCCATGGTGGTGGATTACCAGTGCATCATGCCGTCTCTGGGCCACCTGGCCGCCTGTTACCACACCAAGTTTTTCACCACCTACGGCAAGGCCAAGTTTCCCGGGGCCACCCATCTTGACTTCACTCCGGAAAACGGCGCCGAGTTGGGCCGGACCATAGTGGCCGCGGCGGTGGAAAATTTCGCCCGCCGCGCCCCTGACCGGGTCTTGATTCCGGTGGCGCCGGTGGCCCAGGTCAGCGGCTTCTCCGTGGAGGTCATCGAGCAGGCCCTGGGAGGCACCTGGGAGCCGCTGCTGGACGCCATCAAGGCCGGCCAGATCCGGGGCGCGGTGGGGGTGGTGGGCTGCAACAACCCCAAAGTTACTCAGGACTACGGCCATGTCAACCTGACCCGGGACCTCATCGCCGGGGACGTCCTGGTGCTGGACACCGGCTGCGCCGCGGTGGCCCATGCCAAGGCAGGCTTCAAGTCACCCGAAGCCGCGAACCTGGCGGGCCCCGGCCTCAAAGCGGTGTGTCAGGCCTTAGGCGTTCCCCCGGTGCTCCATATGGGCTCCTGCGTGGACAACACCCGCATCATCAACCTGGCCGCCATCCTGGCCGGCGCCCTGGGGGTGGACCTGGATATGCTCCCGGTGGCCGCCGCGGCCCCGGAGTGGTACTCGGAGAAGGCGGCCACTATCGCCTGCTACGCCGTGGCCAGCGGCGTCTTCACGGTCCTGGGGGTGGCCCCCCCGGTGCTGGGGAGCAGTGCGGTCACCAATTTGCTGCTCAGCGGCCTGGCCCCGCACCTGGGGGCCAACTTCGCGGTGGAGCCGGACCCCCATAAAGCCGCCGACCTGATCATCGGCCATATCGAGGACAAACGCCGGGCCCTGGGGCTGGAGGCCCGCTGAGCAGACCACCGGAGTCGGGAGATATCGTCGGGTGCGCCTGGCGCACCCTGGTTCCGCTTTGCAGAAATGTAGGGCGGGCATTGCCCGCCAATAATTAGATGATTTCAATCAATGGTGGGCGGTGCCCACCCTACATTTATTGGCGATGAAGCCTGACCTGCATCGGGCGACCCCGCCTGATTATGAGACCCCTGGAAGCCAAAGGGCAGCCCCGGTATCTGGATTGGCCCACCCTGCCGGAGGCGCCGCAGGAAAAGTAATTGACAAGAACCCTGCAAAAAAGATAGAAATTATGGCTAGAATATAAGAATTGCTGCCCACTTTAACTCAGGAGGAAAAGGATGGCTGAGCCTCTTCAGGTAAGTGACGCTGAATTTGAGCAGGAAATCCTGAAGTCGGATATTCCGGCCATGGTGGATTTTTGGGCCGCCTGGTGTGGTCCCTGCCGGGCCATCGCTCCGGTGGTGGAAGAGCTGGCCCGGGATTATCAGGGCAAGGTGAAAGTGGCCAAGATGAACGTGGATGAAAATGCCAAAACTCCTGCCAAATACGGCATTCGGGCCATCCCCACCCTGATCATTTTTAAAGGCGGCCAGGTGGTGGAGCAGATCACCGGCGCCGTCTCCCGTTCCATCATCGAGAATGCCCTGAAAAAAGCTTTATAAACCTTCGAACCGGCATGCCATCTTGGGATTATGATTTAATCATCATCGGCGGCGGCCCCGCGGGGCTCACCGCCGGAATTTATGCCGGTCGGGCCCGGCTCAAAGCCGTCCTGCTGGAGAAGCTGATCCACGGCGGCCAGGTGATGACCACGGACCTGGTGGAGAACTATCCCGGCTTTCCCGAGGGCATCTCCGGGTTCGAGCTCAGCGACCGCATGAAAAAACAGGCGGAGCGCTTCGGCCTGGAATTCCAAAACCGGGAGGTCCTGGAGCTGCAGCCTGGCGACCCGGCGCACACCGTTCTGACCGAGGACGGCCGGCTCAGCGCGGGCGCGGTGATCATCGCCACCGGGGCCCATTACAAGCGGCTGGGGGTGCCGGGGGAAGACCGGCTCATCGGCAAAGGGGTAAGCTTTTGCGCCACCTGTGACGGCGCCCTCTACCGAGACCAGGAGATCGTCATGGTGGGCGGCGGCGACAACGCCCTCACCGAAACCCTGTTCCTGGAGCGTTTCGCCAAGATGATTCACCTGATTCACCGCCGCAACCAGTTCCGGGCGGCCAAATATCTCCAGGAACGGGTGCTGGCCCTGGACAAAGTCCAGGTCCATTGGGACAGCGTGGTGGCGGAGTTCCAGGGGCAAGACGAGCTAAAAGCCGTCAAGCTCAAAAACGTCAAGTCATCGGCAACCACCGTCCTACCGGTCTCCGGGGCCTTCATCGCCATCGGCATGGTCCCCAACAGCGCCTGGCTCAAGGACCTCCTGCCCCTGGACGAATGGGGGTTCATGTTTACCGACGTCAACATGTCCACTGATATTCCCGGCATCTTTGCCGCCGGCGATGTCCGGTCCAAACTGGAGCGGCAAATCAGCACCGCGGTGGGTGATGGCACCGTGGCGGCCCTTGCCGCGGAAAGATATCTGGAAGAACTGAAGCGAGGGTAAGATATGACCAGGAAAACCGTCGCCAAGTGCCTCCTGCCCCTGATCTTGCTGGCCTTTACCTGTGGTTGCGGCACCATCAAAGGTTGGTTTGGCAAGAAGCCTTCCGACAAGCCGCCGGACATTATGGCCAAAGAAGGCATCACCCAACTGAAAAAGAAAAATTATGACGATGCCATCGAGACCTTTGAAAAGGTCAAGGACCGCTACCCTTACAGTGACCAGGCCCTGCTGGCCCAAATCAAGTTGGCGGACGCCTACTTCTACAAGAAGAAGTACGACGAAGCCCTGGCGTCTTACAAGGAATTCGAGAAACTCCACCCCACCAACAAGGCAGTGCCTTATTGCATCTATCGCCAGGGGTTGTGCTACTACCGGCAGCGGTCCACCATCGACCGGGACCAGACTTACACCCATAAGGCCCTGGCGGAGTTCAAGCGCTTGAAGCAAAAATTCCCCCAGTGTGAATACATGCCCAGGGCGGAGAAATATATGGTCCGCTGCCGCCGGGACCTGGGGGAGTACGAATACTACGTGGCGGAGTTCTACTATAAGACCGGACGCTATTCCGCCGCCCTGGAGCGCTATCAGACGGTGGCCCAGGAATACCCTGAATTCCCCAAGAAAGCCGAGGTGCGGGGACGCATCGAGGAGTGCCAGAAGATCCTGGCCAACGAGGACAAGAAACCCAAACAAGGCTTCTTTTCCCCCATCACCAATCTGTTCGACGCCAAATGGTAAAGACCTTCCTCAGGGGGCGGGATCTGGTCCCGCCCCCGGCAAGACCCTCATAATTCCCTTTTTGCGCCTAATTTCCCCCCTAACCGCGGCTTTCCAGGTTAAAGCTGGTTGCTTGATCAGCCGATAATTTAATAAGTCCAACCTGTCGGTTCACTCCTTATTAATTAAGAGGGCCGGGTGAACTGCGGTGGATCTTAATTTCCATCACCCCCCGCGCCATGGGTCCTTGGGGGCCATGGATTAACC